>JBJSXO010000083.1:0-6747 GCA_046086425.1 Actinomycetota bacterium
TGGTGGTGGGGAGCCTCACGTCGGGCCGGACCTACCACTGCATGGTGCGTGAGCAGGTCACCGGCGACAGCCCGTACGAGGGTCCGCTCTCGGGATGGTCGAACGACATCGCCATCTCCTACACCACCCCCGGAGCACCCACCGCCGTGAGCGCGGCCCGAGTTGCGTCGCAGACGGTCCGAGTCTCGTTCACGCCACCGAGCAACGGTGGTGCGACGATCAACGATTACGACGTCCAGTACTCCACGAGCTCCACGTTCGCGTCGGGAGTGGTCTTCTCGGAAAGTGGGACCACCACCGGCTCGTCGGTCGACGTCACCGGTCTCACCAACGGCACCACGTACTACTTCCGGGTCCGCGCCACCAACCTTGCGGGTGACGGACCCTGGTCACCGATCAGCAACGGCGCCAAGCCCTACACGACCCCCGGGGTGCCCACGGCGGTCTCGGCGGGGCGGGTCGCGTCGGAGACCGTGCGGGTCTCGTTCACCGCACCCGGCAACGGCGGGTCCGCGATCACCGACTACGACGTGCAGTACTCCACCGACTCGACGTTCGCGTCGGGGGTCGTGTTCTCCGAGAGTGGGACCACCACCGGCGCGTCGGTCGACGTCAGCGGCCTCACCAACGGCACCACGTACTACTTCCGCGTGCGCGCGACCAACGCGGCCGGGGACGGTCCGTGGTCCAATCCCACCAACGGCGCCATCCCGTACACGACCCCCGACGCGCCGGTGTTCCCGTTTGCCGAACGTCTCACCGGACGTTCCGGCGCACCCCAGACCGTGCGCGTCTCGTTCTACTCCGGCGCCGACGGTGGCTCCGCCGTCACCGACTACGACATCCAGTACTCCACCAGCCCGACCTTCGCGTCTGGCAACGTCTTCTACGAAGGTGGCACCAGTACCGCCACCACCATCGACGTGACGGGTCTCGCCGGCGGCACCGTGTACTACTTCCGGGTCCGGGCCACCAACGCCGCCGGCAACAGCTCCTGGTCCACGGTCACCAACGGCACCAAGCCCTGATCCTCCGCCTGCCTCGCTTGGCCGTCGTGGAGGGTCAGGCGTCGCCGAAGAAGGGATCGGGCAGGGAGGGGTTGCGGAGGCGGGCCGCCGCGCCGGCGCCGGTCACCGGGAGGCCGGTCGGGTCGAGCAGTCCGATCTGCACCAGCACGTTGGCCTGGTCCCAATGGATGTGCTCGTAGGCGACCTTGCCGTCCTCGATGCCCACGATGACCACGAACGCGGCTTCCACCCGTCGCCCGGTGGGCTCCACGCCCGGGAGCATCCAGTCGATGCGGTCCGTGTGGGTGAACGAGATGATGAGCTCATCGACGAGCCGCTCGGGGCTGTAGGTCCGTGAGACCGTCTCGAACTCGACATCGGGTGGGAAGAACTGGCCGATGAGCCGCTTGGCGTAGAAGGTGCGGACGCCGTCGGCACCGACGCCACCGACCATCGTCGGGACGTTCACGAGATGCGGATCCGGAGCCATCGTGGCCAGGGTCAGCTCGAGGTCGCCGGCGGCCTCGGCATCCATGTGCGCGCCGAAGATGGTGTCGAGCGCACCGGCAAGCTCCTGATCGGTGTGAATGGTCATCGAGCGTCCTTTCGTTGCCCGGGGGATCAGTGGTCCGGGGAGGGCGCCGTCTCGGCGGCCGACGGAGACGACGTCGGGTGTGGGACGGCGTGGGCGAGACCCTATCCCGGAACCACGTGCAGCGTCGGTGTTGCGTCAGTCGAGCAGGGTGAGGATGTGTTGGTAGGTGCCGTCGGGGCGGCGCAGCGTCCGGACCTCGCCCCGAGCCCCGATGTACCGGCCCGTTCCGCCGACGATGGCCCGTACCACCGGCCGCCCCGCGGTCATCTCGCGCTGGCCGAGGTCGTAGTAGCTCAGGGAGAGCACGCTGATCGTCCCGGCGGGAAGGTCGAAGACCACCGCGGCGAGGCGTTCCTCGGCGATCGCAATGCGCCCTTGGCGGTCGCTGCCGACGTTCGACAGAACCCCGAGCACGGCGCCGAACGGCCGACCCTCTCGGGTGAGCGGCGCGGAGAACACCAACTCGTCACCGAGGTCTCCGGCGTCGTTGGCGTCCACCTGCGTGAGCTCGGGAGATGCTTGCCGGAGGGTGAACACCCGGCGCTGCGCAGACGAGTCCGCATCTGCGCACCCGGTCACCACGAGCCCCGTAGCGAGGGCGAGCGCGGCAACGGGGGCGAACGCGAAGCGACTGTTCATGGCCGCGGACCGTACCACCGCAACCCGGGCCTAAGGACCTGCACTGCACGCGACCGCGGGCAGTCGACGTCGAAATGCCCGATTTCGCTCATCGGTAGGTTGGGAACGATGAGGTGTGTGGCGACGTTCGACGGAGCGATGCCCAGAGAGCACAGACCAAGAGAGCGCAGACCAAGGGAGCGCAGAGAGGATGCCGATCCGGTGCGACGCTCAGAGATGATGCCGTTGCACCAGTGGTCGCAACCGGTCGGCGTGGTGACGAGTTGGCAGCCGACACCGCGCGCGCTCGAGGCCGCTCGACTGGCTGCTCCGAGCCCCGTCCCTGCCAGCGTGCAGCAGCACCAGCACATCGAGTCGTTCCTGCGGTTCGAGAGCCTGGCCGTGCCCATGGCTCGACTGCTGACAGTGGCGTGGACCGAGCCGGGAACGTGCGACCTCGGCGCCATGACCCAGGCGATCGATGCTCATGTGCAGCGCCACGACACCTACGCCAGCCGGTTCGTCGTGCTCGACGACGGCCGGATCGAACGGCGGGTGATCGACGATCGCACGGCAATCCACTTCGAGGCGATCCCACGCGGGGAGATGGCATGGGAGGAATGGAGGGAGTCGCTGCTCGACACGCCGGGGCCCCTCGAGTGGGACTGCTTCCGTTTCCACGTGGTGCAGTACGACGACTCGTTCACGGTCTGCGCGTGCCTCGACCACCTCAACGGTGACGGCACATTCATGATCCAGGTATTCGCCGACATCCACGACACCTACCGGGCGGTGGTCGAAGGCGAGGCACCGCCGGTCCTGGCGCCGACCGCAAGCTACCTCTCGTACTGCGAGCGACAGGCCGCGACGGTGCGTGCATTGACCCGAGAGTCCGACGAGGTGCGGGGCTGGGCGGAGTTCCTCCGACCGGCCGACCCGGCGGCCGTGGTTTCCCTGCCGGTCGGCGAGGTCGTGGACGCCACGGCCACCACCCTGTCGAGCCATCCGCTCATGGACGCCACGGAGGCCGAGGAGTTCCATCGGGCGTGCGTGGCCTCCGGGAGTCGGCTCATCGGGGGCGTCCTGGGCCTGGTTGCCCAGGCTTGGACCGACCTCTCGGGCGCATCGTTCTTCCGGGCCATCACGCCGATGACGAACCTCGACGACCACGAACGCCGGCTCTACCTGGGATGGTTCGTCAGCATCGTGCCCGTTGCGTTCCCGGTCGCCCGACACGCGCTCGTCGAGTCGATGGTCGCGGCGCAGGCGACCTACACGAGGAGCCGTCCGCTCGCCGCAGTCCCACCGGGCGCAGTCGCGGCGATCCTGGCGGACGACGGCCCCATCGACGTCGCCCACTGGACCGTGCCGATGATCTCCGTCGGAGACTTCACGCGCACGTCGCTCACCTCCGGGAACCGGGCCCGATGGCAAGCCCACGACGGACTGGTCATGCTCACCGAGGGCGCCGCGAACCAGGTCGGCCTGTGGATCAACCGAAACGCGTCCGGCATCACGGTGACCACCGCGTTTCCCGATACTCCGGAGGCCCGGGATACCCGGGACCACCTCGTGCACCGGATGGCCGAACTGAGCCGCAGCGTGGCCATGCCGGTTGCCGGATAGACGACCTGCAGCCGCCCGGTCAGGCGGTCACCCGGTCGCGACACGCGCAGCGATGCTCTCCGCCTGGCGACGGATCTCGGGGATCGCGGTCGACTCCCACTCACCACCGATGCGCAGGGGCCCGACGACGGAGACCCTCGGGTCCGGCCGACCGTCGGCGTCCACCAGGCGGCCATCGGGGTCGACGACGAGGCCCCACCCGTTCCACCCCGGTCGTGCACGCCCCCGGGCGAGCAGGTCGTCGACGAGCGGATCACCGCGATGCACGACGCGCGGGTCGGGGCCGGTGCAGTTCACGACCCAATCGGCGGTGAGTCGGGTGCCGTCCGCGAGCTCGACGGCCAGGGGTGGGGTGTCGATGTCGGGGGTCGCGGGTCCGACGGCAACGACGCGACCGCACGCACGCCGCACGAGCCCGCGGGTTTCTAGCTCGTCGATCCTATCGGCGACCGACGGGGCCATGCGGTGCCGGTGGCGGTCCCACTGCCGGCGCAGCAGGCGGGCGAAGCGGTCCCGGTCGTCGTCGCTCCACGCGCGCCAGACGTCCACGGTCACCGGACGCAGTCCGTCGATGATCGCCCGCCAGTCGTCGCCGGCCGCTTCGGCGCGGTCGAGCATGCCGCGGACGATCCGCGTGATCTGTGAGGGGGACATCCCGGGTTCCACGGGGGACGGTTCCCGTGGGGTCGGGACCACCGGGTGGCGACAGGGCCACAGACCCCGGCTCGACACGGTCGTGATCGGAGTGCGGCGCGGCGGGCGGCCGAGCGTGACCACGACGTCCACTGCGGTGAGTCCCGAGCCGATCACCACGACCGTGTCCTCGGGGTGGATCCGGGCGAGACCGTCGTCGGTCCACGGATCGTCGATCAACCGGGTCGCCAGGGTGGGCGAAGCCGCGCGGTCGCCCAACCATCCCACCGCCGGTGGACGCGCGTGTCCGAGGGCCAGGACGGCATGCCCGGCGGTGACGGATTGCCCGTCGGAGAGCACGGCGGTCAGTGAGCCCGCATCCCGGTCGAGGTCGACGACGCCGGCTTGACGGCGTTCCACCGGTGCGACCTCGTCGAGGAGGTGGCGGAGGTACGCGCCGTAGACGGCTCGGGGCACGAACCCGCGGGGGTCGCAGGCGCCGTCACGATCGGTCAGCCAGCCCACGAAGTGATCCCCGTCGCCGGGGAACGCCGAGAGGTCGCTCGAGCGGACGTTCATCAGGTGGTCCGCATCGGTGGTCGAGTAGGCGATCCCGACGTCACGAGCAGTCCGCGGGTCGACGATCGCCACCCGGTGCGTGGGGTCCTGGCGGCGCAGATGGGTGGCGGCGAGCAGCCCGCTCGCGCCGGCCCCCACCACGATCGTGTCGACGCTGCCCGTGTCGGCCATCGGGTGAGCGTAGGGCCCCGCCGGTCGTGGTGGGCCCTCAGGGGCGAGGCGCAGGGGAGGTCAACGCCTTCCGGGGAGACCCAGCAGCGCGCCGACCCGGTCAGCCTCCGGCGCGTGCGGATAGCCGCTGAGGATGAAGGTACCGATCCCGAGCCGGTTCAGGCGGTCGAGCTTGGCCGAGACGGTGGCGGGCGAGCCCACCAGCGCCGCTCCGCAGCCACTGCGCGCCCGGCCGACGCCCGTCCATACACAGTCCTCGTACCATTCGCCCGCCTCGCGCAGCTCGGCTTGACGGCGGACACCCACGCTGGTCGCGTCGAGCGATCGGGCGCGGATCTCGGCGCCCACGGTGTCGTCGAGGCGCGACACGAGGCGATCCGCGGCGGCCCGGGCCTCGCTGTCGGTGTCGCGCACCACGGTGTGGATGCGGTAGCCAAAGCGCAGGGTGCGCCCGCGATCGGCGGCCCGAGCGGTCACGTCGGTGATGACGTCGCGGAGCACGTCTTCGGTGTCGGGCCACATCAGGTAGACGTCGGCGATCTCGGCCGCAGCATCGCGGGCGTCGTCGGAGAAGCCACCGAAATAGAAGGACGGCGCCCGCCCGGTCACCGTCCCGAGTCGGGGCGGGTCGACGGCAAGGTCGAAGAACTCGCCGCGGTGCTCGACCGGCCGTCCGTCGAGGAGGTCACGCACGATCGTCACGGCTTCGACGGTGCGCCGGTACCGGGCACCGGAGTCGATGGTCTCACCGGGGAGCTCGGAGGAGATCACGTTGCACAGCAGCCGACCGCCGGCGAGGTGGTCCAACGTGGCGAGGCGCCGCGCGAGCTGGGGCGGCCAGGTCTCGCCCATGCGCTCGGCGAGCAGGAGCGCCAGGCGCGACGTCGCCCGGGCCGCGAGTGCGGTGAACGCAGTCGCGTCGATGCCGAGCGTGTAGCCGGACGGAAGGAGCACGCCGTCGAACCCCGCCCGCTCGGCGCGGGTCACGATGTCGAGACAGTGGGTGGGGTCGGAGGGGACGAGCGACGAGGGGTCGCCGAGGAACTCGTAGTCGTCGTCGCAGAGCGCGCCGAACCAGAAGAGCTCGCGGTCAGCGGTCATGGCTGGGGTCGGCCGGCGGCGCGGGCCACGGCGTACCAGTCCTCCCGGTCGAGATCGCCCCGGAGTGCCTCGGCCGCAGACCGGATGCGGTCGGGTCGGTTCGAGCCGACGATGGGCACCGGGCGCGACGGATGGAGCATCGAACAAACGCAGGAATACGTGCAGATGCTGGAGCAGGAATACGACCGTCGCAATGACACCGCCATACCCACCGCTGACGACCTCGGCGAAGCATTCGAGCGCTTCCTACGCGAGCAAGACGACGAGAATGGATAACGCTCGGCTGTCGGTGTTATTCGTCTGCGTTCATAATGCAGGCAGATCGCAGATGGCAGCAGGTTGGCTGCGGCATCTCACGAAGGGAAGTGTTGATGTCTATTCCGGGGGCTCGGCACCCGCCAGCGCCCTCAACCCTGC
>JBJSXO010000084.1:0-5874 GCA_046086425.1 Actinomycetota bacterium
GTCACCCGCACCGTCACCCGCACCGATGGCGGTCCCGCCGCCGGCCGACACCTGGGGCTCCGAGTCGCTCGACGACGATGCGTTCTTCGCCTCTCTGCGCGACGCAGTGCGCAACGACGAGCCGCTCGGACCGTCCGACGCCTTCGACGACGACCTCGAGGACCCCGACGAGGGTCGTCGGCTCTTTCGCCGCCGCCGCTGACCGGTCGTCGGCGGGTCGCTAGGCCCCCGCGACCACCAGACCGACGCCGACCGCTACACCCTCCACGGTGAGCCGGGCGTCGGTCGCGATCGGCGCCGCGTCCTCGGTGGTCCAGTCGACGGCGAGCACCTCGCCGGCGATCCAGTCGCCGTGGCGGCGCGCGGCGTCGAGCACGGCACCAGTGGCCCGCACCGTGACCAGGATGCGGTCGGCCAGCGCGAGGTCGCGTTCCTTGCGCAGGTCGTTGAGCGCGCGCACCAGCTCTCGGGCCAGACCCTCGAGCCGGAGGTCGTCGTCGATCGTGGTGTCGAGCGCCACGGCGACCGGGCCGTCCTGGACCACGGCAAGCTCCTCGTGGGCGGCCGCGCGGATCTCGACGTCGTCGGGACCGACCACCACCTCGTTCCCGTCGATCTCGATGTGGTACTCGCCCGCTCGTTCGAAGGCCCGGCGGACGCCGGCCCCGTCGGCCGCCGCAAGCGCCTCGCGCACGGCAGGTACGAGCGGCCCGAGCCGCGGCCCGAGCGCCCGGAAGTTGGGGACGACCGTGTAGTCGAGCAGCCCCTCGAGGTCCTGCACCGGCTCGATCGACTTCACGTTCAGCTCGTCGGGGATCTCGTGGAGCACCTCCGACGACCAGGTGGCGCCCGGAACGAGCACCAGGGCGCGGGGGAGCGGCTGGCGGACCTTCACCTTCGCCTCGGTCCGAGCCGCACGGCCGAGGGTCACGACCTGGCGGGCCGCAGCCATCTCGGCCTCGAGCGCAGGATCGGTGGCGCCCGTGTCGATCGCAGGCCAGTCGGCGAGGTGCACGGAGCCGGCACCGGGAACGAGGTTGCTCCAGATCTCGTCGGCGACGAAGGGGCAAAAGGGGGCGAGCAGCGTCACGGTGGTGGTGAGGGCCTCGTGGAGCGTCGCGTGGGCCGCGGGGTCGGCCGCCTTCCAGAACCGCGGCCGGGAGCGGCGGACGTACCAGTTGGAGAGGTCGTCGACGAGTCGCTCGAGCGCTTGGGCCCCGCGCAGCGCGTCGAACGCCTCGAGAGCCTCGGTGACCTCGGCGACGGTGGCGTGCACCCGAGACCGGATCCACCGGTCGAGCACGTGGCCCGACGGCGCGACCGCGGTCCCCGGTTCGGGGGGTGTCCAGCCATCGAGGTTCGCGTAGGTGACAAAGAAGGAGTAGGTGTTCCCCACCGTCAGCAGGAACCGGCGGGTCGACTCGTCGATGCCGTCCACGAAGACGCGACGCGGGGTCCACGGGGAGCCCGCCGAGAAGAAGTACCAGCGCAGTGCGTCGGCGCCTCGGGAGTCGAGCACCGTCCAGGGGTCGATGACGTTGCCCTTGGACTTCGACATCTTCTGGCCGTCCTGGTCGACCACGTGGGCGAGGCAGACGACGTTGCGATACGGGGAACGTCCGAACACGAGGGTGTTCACGGCAAGCAGGGAGTAGAACCAGCCCCGGGTCTGGTCGATCGCCTCGCAGATGAAGTCGGCGGGGAACCGTCCCTCCAGTGCGTCTTCGCCCGAGAACGGGTAGTGGAGCTGGGCCGCCGGCATCGAGCCCGAGTCGAACCAGGCGTCGAGGACCGGCTCGACCCGCCGGGCCTCGCCTCCGCAGTCGGGGCAGCGCACCACGATGTCGTCGACGAAGGGCCGGTGCAGGTCGAGGCCGTCGAGTGGCCGGCCGGCGAGCTCGGACAGCTCGGCCAGGGAGCCCGCGCAGGCGTCGTGACCGCAGTCCCCGCAGCGCCACACCGGGATGGGCGTGCCCCAGAAGCGGTCGCGGGACAGGGCCCAGTCGACGTTGTTGGCGAGCCAGTCGCCGAAGCGACCGTCCTTGATGTGACCGGGGTGCCAGCCGATCTGCGCGTTCTCCCGCAGCAGGTCGTCGCGATGGCGGGCCGTGCGCGCGAACCAGGTGGGCTTGGCCCAGTAGATCAGGGCGGTGCCGCAGCGCCAGCAATGCGGGTACGAGTGCTCGTAGGGCGCACAGGCCTCGAGCCGACCGGACGCGGCGAGTGCGGCGATGAGGTCGGGGTCGGCGTCCTTGACGAACCGTCCCGCGTACGGAGCGGGCAGCGCGCCGGTGAACGCCCCGTCGGGGCCGACCGGGTTGAGCACGCCGATGCCTTCGCGGGCCGCGACCTCGCGGTCCACCTCGCCGAACGCAGGTGCGAGATGGACAAGCCCGGAACCGTCGTCGGCGGTGACGAACTCGTCGGCGACCACTCGGTACGCGTCGCCGGTGGCGGGATCGGGCTGCAACAGATCGAACGGCGGGTGGTACCGGAGCCCGACCAGGCTCGCGGCGTCGACCGGTCCCACCACCTCGGCGTCGGATCCGAGCACTGCGGCGACGCGCGTCGCCGCCATGACGACGTCGCGCGCTTCTTCACCCGGGCGCGGCCGGGACACCCGCACGTACGCGAGATCGGGTCCCACTGCCACCGCGGTGTTGGACGGCAGGGTCCACGGTGTCGTCGTCCACACGAGCAGGTCGAAGTCGTGGTCGACGACGGGAAAGCGCACGTAGACCGAGTCTTCGACCACGTCGCGGTATGCGCCGGGCTGGCCGAGCTCGTGGCTCGAGAGCGCGGTGCCGCACCGGCCGCAGTACGGGACGACCTTGAAGCCCTCCTCAATGTCGCCCTTGGCCCACATCTCGGCGAAGAGCCACCACACGCTCTCGATGAACTCGTTCGACATCGTCCAGTACGCATCGTCGATGTCCAGCCACATACCGATGCGGCGGGTGAGGCTCTCGAAGTCACCGACGTAGCGCTGTACCGACTCCCGGCACTTCGCGTTGAAGGCCTCGATGCCGTAGGCCTCGATCTGTTGCTTGCCCGAGAAGCCGAGCTCCTTCTCGACTTCGACCTCGACGGGGAGCCCGTGACAGTCCCAACCGCCCTTGCGGGCGACGTATCGGCCGCGCATGGTGTGAAAGCGCGGGTAGAGGTCCTTGAACAGCCGGGCCCACACGTGGTGGATGCCGGGCCGGCCGTTCGCGGTCGGCGGACCCTCGTAGAAGACCCACGCGGGGGACCCCGCGCGGCGGCGGAGGCTCTCCGCAAAGGTGTCGTCGCGCTCCCAGCGCTCCAGGGCGGCCGTCTCGAGCGCGGGGAGGTCGAGGGCGCGGTCGACGGGGGCGAACGGCATCCGGCGTACAGTACCGGCGCCCTCACGCCGGATCCGGGGTGCGCACCGGGACGCGTCGCGGTGCGTGTGCTGTGGCGCGCCGGTGGTGGCGTGGCCGTTCCGGCGGGCATGAGGGCCCGCGGGTGGGCGGGCCGGTACGATCTGCACCCTTCCGGGCCAGGGGCAGGTCCGGGACTTCTCGGCAGGCGCGTCCGGCGTCTCCCGACACAGGAAGGCAGGCGGATGGCGCCGGCGACGAAGAAGGCATCGGCAGCGAAGGCGCCGGCGAAGAAGGCTGCAGGCGCCACGGTGTCGGTGGCGAAGAAGGCACCGGCCACGAAGGCGCCGGTGAAGAAGGCGCCGGTGACGAAGGCCCCGGCCAAGAAGGCTGCGACGAAGGCGCCGGCGACGAAGGCCCCGGCGACGAAGGCCCCGGCCAAGAAGGCTGCGACCAAGGTGCCGGCGAAGGTGGCGCCGACCGCCGAGGTCCCTGCCGCCAAGGCGCCGATCGCCACGAAGGCCGAGCCGGTCAAGAAGGCCGAGCCGGTCAAGAAGGCCCCGAAGAAGAAGACCGTCACCTGCCCGCTCTCGGGGTTCGAGGTCATGCCCGGGAAGCCGGGACTCTCCCCGCGCACGGAGCAGCGGCTCGAGCACAAGCTCCAGGAGGAGAAGGCCCGGTTGCTGCACCAGGCCGAGGAGCTCGTCGCCGAGGCCGAGGACCTCGCTCGCAACCGGGAGCACGGCGACACCCAGTTCGACGAGGAGTCCGGTGAGGGCGACACGATCTCGGTCGAGCGCGAGCGCGACCTGCTGCTGTCGGCGCAGGCGCGCCACGTCGTGGACGAGATCGACGCGGCGTTGGTGCGCATGAAACGCGGCACCTACGGGGTCTGCTCGTACGCGGGTCGCAAGATCCCGCTCGAGCGGCTCGAGGCGATCCCGTGGGCCGACGTGTGCGTCGACTGCAAGGCGCGTGCCGAGCGCCGGCGCTGACCGGTCGCGGTCCTCTCCCCCGGGGCTGCTGGTCGCCGCCATCGTGGTCGGCGTCGTCGCCCTCGACCAGTGCACGAAGGTCTGGGCGGTCGCCCGCCTGTCCGACGGGCCCATCGCCGTGCTCGGTGACGACATCGGCTTCCGCCTGAGCCGGAACTCGGGTGGCGCGTTCAGCATCCTCGGGGAGTACACGCCGGTGCTGGCGCTGCTGGCCGTCGTGCTCACGGGTGTGCTGGTGCGGGCGGTCGTGCGCACCGACGACCGGCTGATGCTCGTCGCGCTCGCGTTGGTCCTCGCCGGCGTGGTGGGCAACCTCGTCGACCGACTCGTCCGTAGCCCCGGGTTCCTGCGTGGCGAGGTGGTGGATTTCGTCGGTGTGCGCTCGTTCCCGACGTTCAACGTGGCCGACTCGGCGATCACCGTCGGCACCGTGCTTCTGGTCGTCGCCGTGCTGCGCACGCCGGACACGACCCCCGAGGACTCCCCTCCCACCGACCCGGGTGCCCCCCGATGAGTGCCGACGCGGCGATCGAGTGGACCGTCCCCGACGCGCTCGCGGGGGAGCGGGTCGACCGCGTGGTCGCCATGGAGACCGGATGGAGCCGAGCCGAGGTCCAGGCCGTGGCCGCGGCGGGCGGGATCGTCGTGGACGGGCGGGTCGCGGCGAAGAGCCTGCGGCTGGCAGCAGGCCAGCACGTGGTCGTGGCGCGTCGGCCGGAGGCCTCTGCGCTGCCCGGTCCCGAGGCCGTCCCGCTGGCGATCCGCTACGCAGACGACGATCTCTTCGTCGTGGCGAAGCCGGCCGGGCTCGTGGTGCACCCGGGTCCCGGGCACGCGCACGGCACGCTCGTGCACGGACTGCTCGCGCTCGACCCTGCGATCGCGACGGTCGGAGACCCGCAACGTCCGGGCATCGTCCACCGACTCGATCGCGATACCAGCGGGCTGATGGTGGTGGCCCGCACCGACGCTGCGTACGACGGTCTCGTCGCCGCCCTCGCCCGTCGCGACGTCGGGCGGGAGTACGTGGCCCTGGTCTGGGGTCATCCGGAGAACCCCCGAGGGGCGATCGACGCCCCGATCGGCCGTTCCACCAGCCGCCGCACGCGGATGGCGGTGCGACGCGAGGGCAAGGACGCCCGGACCGCGTACGAGGTGCGTGAGTGGTTCGTGCACCCCGAGGTGGCCCGGCTCGACTGCCGCCTCGAGACGGGGCGCACCCATCAGATCCGGATCCACCTGTCCGAAGCAGGGCATCCGCTGCTCGGCGAGCGGGTGTACGTGAGGCGCTACCCCGGCCCGATCCTCCCGGCGCCGCGCGTGATGCTGCACGCCGCCGAGCTCGGCTTTCGCCACCCGGCGAACGAGCGCGAGCTGCGCTTCGAGTCCGAGCCCCCCGAGGATTTTCGCGAGCGACTTGCCGCCCTGCGCTCGACGAGGTACTGAACATGCGTTCCGTTACCCTCGCCCCCCGACATGTCCGCCCCACGCTTTGCGGAGCTGCTCGGGCGCTCGTGCTTCTCGTTCCTCGAGGGCGC
>JBJSXO010000085.1:0-9706 GCA_046086425.1 Actinomycetota bacterium
CGCCCGTTGCCCGTGAAGTCCATGGGCTGGTCGGCGGTGAGGCAGCACGCGGTCTCGAGCTGGGCGACCTCGATCATCTGTCCTTCACCCGTGCGCTCACGGTGGTCGAGCGCGGCCTGGACGGCCACGGCGGCGTGCATCGCGATCATCGGGTCGGCGAACCCACCGGGGTGCATGGGCACCTCGGGGTACCCGGTGACCTGGGCCATCCCCGACGCCTGCTCGATGCCCATCGCCCAGCCCACGTAGTCGCGCCACGGGCCCTCGAGGCCGAACCCGGGCATCCGCAGCATCACCACGTCGGGTTTGAGCGCGCGCACGGACTCGTAGCCGAGGCCGAAGTTCTCCATGACCCGGGGCGAGAAGTTCTCGATGACCACGTCGGCCTTGGCGATCAGCAGGCGCAGGATCCGGTGGCCGTCCTCACGGGTCGCGTCGAGGGTCACGGCGCGCTTGTCGAGGTTCGTGCCCTGCCACACGCCGCCCCGGTCGTACCAGTCCTCACCCTCCTGGGGGAAGGCCCCCGAGAAGCGGAAGCCGTCCGGCCGCTGGATCGACTCCACCTTCACGACGTCGGCCCCGAAGGCCCCGAGGTACATGGCGACGTAGGGCCCGGCCCAGAAGGTCCCGAGGTCCACCACGCGCAGCCCGGCGAAGGGCAGCGCGGGATCGGTGGCGTCCGGCGCCGGCGCGCGGCGCGGGGCGTGGAAGGCCGCGGTGGTCTCGGCGGCCTCGGCCAGGGTCCCCGCAGGCCGGCGCGCCGCGGCCGGGGTCACCCCGAGCCGCCAGGGCGGGCCCGGGAAGACCAGGTCGCCGTCGGGCTCGGTGGTCCAGAAGTCGCGCGTCGAGAGCTGCGCGTAGTGCAGCACCTTCTCGCCGTCGCCGACGGGGGCGGCCGGGATCCGGAACGCCTGGCACAGGCCCACGATCTCGTCCACCGTGCGCGCGTCGAGCCACGGCTGCACCGCCGCGAAGAACTCGGCTAGCGGCTCGCCGCCCCACGACAGCTCCTGCTGGCGCGGCGCGAACTCGGCCGCGTCGAGCATCGCGCAGATGTCCTGGAAGTGCTGCCCCGTGAGCGCGTTGATGCCGACCCACCCGTCGGCGCAGCGCACGATGCCGGGCACCGTCGAGTAGCGCTCCTCCCCCACCGGGAGCCCGAGACGCATGAAGGTCTCGTGCAACAGCATCGGGTAAGGCAGCGTGGCGACCATCACCTCGAGCGCCGCGAGGTCCGCGATCACCGGCTCCGTGCCGACGCGGCCCGCGCGGACCGCGGTGAGCGCAGCGCACGCGGCGTAGGCGCCGATGGTGTACTCGTGGAGGCGGCCCCCCGTCTGCACCGGCGCCACGCCCGGGATGCCGTGGTTGGAGACCCACCCGCCCATGGCCATGACCGTGATCCCGGTGGACGGGAGGCCTGCGTACGGGCCGGTCTGGCCGAACGGGCTGATGCGCACCACCCCGAGGTGGGGGTTGGCGATCGCGAACGCGCTCGGGGCGAGGCCGAGCGCCTCGAGCCCACCGGGCCCGAGCGACTCGACGAGCACGTCGGCACCCGAGAGGAGCGCGCGCAGCGTGGTGAGGTCGTCGGTCGAAGCAGCATCGAGGAGCACCGAGTGCTTGTCGGCGTTCAGGTACCGGAACAGGCCGCCGCCGCGCCCGCGGTCGACCACGTCACCGGCGAACGGCCCCCGGCCCCGCTCGGGGTCGCCGGTGAGCGGCTCGACCTTCACCACCTCGGCGCCGAGGAGCGCGAGGAGCTTCGTCGCGTAGCTCGCCGGCAGGCCGCAGCCCAGCTCGACGACCCGGAGTCCCTCGAGCGCGGTGGTCACGCGCAGCAGCGTAGGTCGCACCGGCGGTGCGCGTACGCTGCGCCCATGGAATCGACGATCACCGAGGCCTTCGACCTCACCGACTGCGTCGCGATCGTCACCGGGGCCGGGCGAGGGCTGGGTCGGGCCATCGCGTCACGGCTCGCCGAGGCCGGCGCCACCGTGGTCTGCGCCGACATCGTCGGCGAGACCGCCGAGGCCACCGCCGCGCACATCGGTGCCGCCGGTGGCTCGGCCTGGGCCCATCCCGTCGACGTCACCGACCGCCTCGCCGTGGACGCCCTGGTCGCGGCCGCGGTCGATCGGCACGGCCGCCTCGACGTCATGGTGAACAACGCGGCCGTCATCGTCGACAGCAGCGTGCTCGACACGACCGAGGCCGACCTCGACCGGGTCATGGCGGTGAACTTCAAGGGCGTGTTCTTCGGCTGCCAGGCCGCCGGGCGGGTGATGCGCACGCAGGAGTCGGGCTGCATCATCAACCTCGCGTCGGGTGCCATCGACATCGCCACACCCGGCCTGATCTGCTACTCGGCGGCCAAGGTGGCCGTGGCCCAGCTCTCGCGGACGCTGGCCGTGGAGCTCGCGCCGTTCCACGTCCGGGTCAACGCGATCGCGCCGGGCTGGGTCGACACCCCGATGAACGAGCGCCACGCGCTGCGCCCCGACGGCACCGTGGACCCCGAGCGCAAGCGTGCCTACGTGGAGCAGCGGGGCGCGGTGCTGTCCCCGATGGGCGTGCCCGGTGAGCCCGACGACATCGCCTTCGCTGCGCTGTACCTCGCGTCGCCTGCGGCGAAGTTCGTCACCGGCATCGTGATGCGCCCCAACGGCGGCTCCACGATGCCCATCTGACCTCCGGGGACGGTCAGCCGTTGCGGGCGATGTCCCGGAAGGGCAGGGTCTTGTCGGGTCGGGGCTCGCCCGGGAGGCCGAGGACCCGCTCGCCGATCACGTTGCGCTGGATCTGCTCGGTGCCGCCGCCGATCCGCATCCCCCACTGCCCGACGAAGAGCTGCTGGAACATGCCGCGCCGGTAGGCATCGGGGCCTGCGAGCGTGCCGCGCGCCCCTTGGATCTGCAGGCCGAGATCCCCGTTCTTCGCCGAGTGCACGGACGCGTTCAGCTTGAGGACCGACGTCTCGGGACCGGGCGGCCGGCCCGCGCGCGCGGCCGCTTGGGCCCGGGCCCCGAGGTACTTGATGATCTCGGTGCGCACGAAGCAGTCGACGAGACCGTGGCGGACTAGCGGGTCGTCGGTGACCGCGAGCTCGCGCGCCATGCGCAGGTAGTCCCCGAAGCCGACGCCCATTCCTCCGCTGCCGATCATGTTGCGCTCGTTCATCAGCATCGTCTGCGCGACGCCCCAGCCCCCGTCGACGGGACCGAGCACGTTGGCGTGGGGGATCCGGACGTCGGTAAGGAACACCTCGTTGAAGTGCGCGACCCCGGTGGCCTGGCGCAGCGGCCGCACCTCCATCCCGGGGGTGCGCATGTCGACGAGGAAGTACGTGATGCCACGATGCTTGGGGACGTCGACGTCGGTGCGCGCGATGAGCGCGCCGAAGTCGGCGTGGTGCGCCCCCGAGTTCCACACCTTCTGCCCGTTCACCACCCACTCGTCACCGTCCCGCACCGCGCGGGTGGTCAGGCCGGCCAGGTCGGACCCCGCCCCCGGCTCGGAGAACAGCTGGCACCAGATCTCCTCGCCCCGCAGCATCGGCGGGAGGAAGCGCCGCTTCTGGTCCTCGGTGCCGTGGGCCAGGACCGTGGGGGCGACCATGCCCAGCGACACCGCGAACAGCCCCGTGTCCACGGCGTAGCGAGCCTGCTCCTGGCGGAAGACCCGCTCCTGCCACCGCTCGCCACCCCGGCCGCCGTACTCCGGAGGAACGGTGATCCCGGCCCAGCCCTCGTCGAAGATCCGCCGCTGCCACTCCTTGTTCCGGGCGACGTGGCGCGCGTGGGTCTCCGGGTCGTCGTCGGCCATCGCGAAGTAGTTGCCGGTCTCGTCGGCGTCGGTGCGGCGTGACGCGACAGACTCGAAGAACGCACGCGCCTGGGCCCGGAAGTCGGCTTCTTCCGGGGTGTCTTCGACCGCGAACCGGGCGCCGGCGCTGCTCACTGCGCGCGCCGGGCCGACGGGCGGGTCGGCGTCACGTGCGCTTGCGCTCCACGGCGTCGAGCGTCGCGCCGACGACCCACATGGCGAAGTACTGGGCGGCACCGCCGTAGGCCTGGCCGTAGGCGACCGTGGCCCCCTCGACCTGGTGCTCGCCGGCCAGGCCCCGCACCTGGGTCGCCGCCTCGGCGAAGCGCAGCATCCCCGACGCGCCGATCGGGTTCGACGAGAGCACGCCGCCCGACGGGTTCACCGGGAACCGTCCGCCGATGTCGGTCTCGCCCGCCTCGATCAGCCTCCACGCCTCACCGTGACCGACCAGGTCGTGGCCCTCGAGCCACATCGGCTCGTACCACGAGAACGGCACGTAGATCTCCGACACGTCGATCTGCTCGAGCGGATTGGTGATGCCCGCCACCGCGAACACCTCGTGCGCGCACTCGACGCCGGCCTGGGGCCGCACCGGGTCACGACCGGGGAACATCCCCAACTCGGAGCGCATGGCCGTGGCCAGGACCCACGCCGGTGGGCGCGGAGCACGCGAAGCGAGCGCCTCGGTCGTCATCACCATCGCGCAGGCGCCGTCGGACGACGGGCATGACTCGTGCCAGTGGATCGGCTCCCACAGCATCGGCGAGTCGAGCACTTCCTCCACCGTGAGGTCGGGCATCTGCAGGTGCGCGTACGGGTTCTTTGCCGCGTTGCGCCGGTCCTTCACCGCGACCATCGGGCCGATGTGCGCAGGGGACCCGGTCCGGTCGATGAACTTCTGCATCCACGGCGCGAAGATCCCACCGGCCCCCATGCCTCCCGACCGGCCGCCGGCGAGGCCCCACTGGGCGTTGCCCTCGGCCTGCTTCTCGTAGGCGACGGTGAGGACCCGCTCGTGACGACCGGTGCGGACCAGGTTGGACGCGACGATCGCGGTGGACCCGCCGACCGAGCCGGCGGTGTGCACGCGCAGGATCGGCTTGCCCGCCGCGCCGAGCGCGTCGGCCATCGACAGCTCGGGCATCATCACGCCCTCGAACGGGTCGGGGGCCTTGCCGAGGACCACGGCGTCGATGTCGGTCCAGGTCAGCTCGGCGTCGTCGAGCGCGCGCTGGGCCGCCTCCCGCACCAGGCCCGGCAGCGACACGTCGTCGCGGCGCTTCTTGTGCTTCGTCTGCCCGACGCCGACGATCGCGCACGGCTGGCTCATCCCATACCTCCGCTGTGGGCGGCTCCGCCGCTCCGGCCGCTCACTGCTTCTCGCCTTCGAGCACGCACACCAGGTTCTGCTGCAGGGGCTGACCCGACGTCGCGTGCGCCACCGCCCGCCGGCCGTCCCCACGCTGGATGGCCCGGGCCGCTTCGGCGATCCGGGACAGGCCGGTGGCCATCATCGGGTTGGCGGTGAGCGGCCCGCCCGACAGGTTGACCTTCACCCCGCTCCCGAGCCCGAGCGCGTCCGTCAGGATCCGCTCCTGGTGGGTGTACGCCGCCGAGAGCTCCGCGATGTCGACCCGACCGTCGCCCACCCCGGCCGCCCGCCCCGCGGCGGCGGTGGAGGGCGACTCGCGCAGGTCCCGCATGCCGGGCTGGTGGATCTCGATGCGGTGGTCGATGCCCCGGATCCACACCGGGTTCTCGGAGAGCTCCCGGGCCTTGTCGCCCGTGGCCATGATCACGGCGCACGCACCGTCGGAGAAGGGCGGCAGGTCGTGCGCCCGCAA
This sequence comes from Actinomycetota bacterium, assembly GCA_046086425.1. GTDB lineage: Bacteria > Actinomycetota > Acidimicrobiia > IMCC26256 > PALSA-555 > CAIUKV01. The sequence goes on from JBJSXO010000085.1 coordinate 5,673, forward strand.
CGGGGCCGTGACGTAGGGCGCGCCGAGGAGGGTGTCGACGTCGAGGGTGCCGCTCACCTGCGCCGCCGGGTTCCCGATCGCGTCGGCGTAGTTGCGCACCGCGACCTCGGCCATCTCGCGTTCGGTGATGCGTCCCGAGTCGAGCAGGGCCCGGGCCTGGAGCGCGGCGAGTGAGGTCGGGTCGGCCCCGAGCGGGGTGAGCGTGTACGGGTCCATCTGCAGCGGGTAGATCTGCATCGGGTCTCCCGGCGAGCTCTTCCCCGAGCCGAACGCGAGCGCGATGTCGATGTCGCCGTGCTGGAGCGCGACCCACGCCTCGTACATGGCCCAGGCGCCGTCCATCTCCACGTGCGACTCGGAGATCGGCGGCCATGCGCCGACCGCCTCCAGGTTGCTCACGAAGGCGAACGTCTGGCCCGACAGGTAGTCGCAGCTCCCTGCGCAGGTGAAGCCGATGTCGCGCCGGTCGATGTTGGCCATGGCGATCGCGTCGGCGATCACGGGGAACAGGAACTGCACCTCGGTCAACTCGGCGCGCTCCCAGGACGGCGACTGCGCGTAGCCGACGATCGCGATGTCGGTCGAGGCCATCAGTACACCTTGTCCTTGAACGTGTCGGCCGGGAGGTCGGGCTCACCCGTGGGCCGCCACCCGAGGATGGCCCCGGCGGCGCTACCCCACGATCGGTTGCCGATCTCGTCCCGGTTGCGCTCGGCGGCCGGGAGCCACACGGCCTCCACCCGCATACCGACCCGAACCTCCCCCGGGGGGATCTCCAGCACGTCCTGGAGCGAGAGCATGCCTCCGGGCCCGTCGAGCAGCACCGACACCTTGGCGAAGGGCTCGGTCTCCTCCTGCCCGTAGTACTGCACCGGCGTCACGATCGTGAACGCAGTGACCACGCCCCGGTCCTCCAGCTCGATCAGGTGGTCCTCGCCGAGCCACTCGCAGCTCACGGGGCAGTAGCTGCGCGGCGGCACGTACACCAACCCCGACTTGGGGCTGCGCTGCCCGAGGAGCTTGCCCTCCATCAGCGCGTCGGCGTACCGGCGCACGATCGGGCACACGACCTCCTCGTACTCGAGGTGCATGAAGTAGTCCATCATGACCACGGAACCCTCGCTCATGCTGCTCCCTCCGGGACGAAGACGAGGTCGGTGATGACGCCGACGCGTGTGTCCTTGAACTGCGCCGTGACCCGCATCCCGGTGGACATCGCCTCGATGGAGCCGGCGTCGACTGCGTGCATCAACGCGGTGTCGGCACCGTCGAGCCGGATGAGCGCGAACGCGAACGGGTGCGCCAACGGGTGCTTCCCCGTGGGCGCGGTGACCCAGGCCCAGGACTCGACGACCCCGCCGGGGCCCACCGGCACCAGCGCGCCGGCGTCGAGGGGCATGCCGGTCTCGGGGTCCCACTCGGTGGGGGGCACGAGCACCCGGCCGTCGGTGGACCGGATCCCCAGGATCTGGCCGTCGCGCAGACCGGTCAGGAACGGCCCGATGACCGGTCCGAGGGTCCGCGTGTACGGGAACTCGATGACGTGGGTGGTGACGGGGAGGTCGGACACGACCGGGAGTAGAACACATTCCAATTTTGTGGGGCAAACTCCCGCCCATGACCGGACCCGAGCCCGCCCTGAAGTTCGTCGACGCCGCCGAGGTCCCGTTCACCGAGGTCGTGGCCCAGCTCCACGGTGACCGTCGGGCGTCGGTGCACATCAAGTTCCTGGAGTGGACCCCCGAGCGCTTCGTCGCCCTCACCCGCTACGACCCCGGCCTGGTGCTCGAGCGGCACGGCCACGCGAGCGACCATCTCGTCTTCGTGCTCGAGGGCGAGCTGCGCGTGGGCGAGCGCGTGTGTCACCCGGGCACCCTGGTCGTGCTCGAGCAGGGCGCAGCGTTCGGGCCACTCGTCGCCGGGCCCGAGGGCTGCACGTTCCTCGAGCACCACGCCGGCGACGCCAGCCCGGTCCCGGTCGACCAAGTCGGGTACGAGGCGCTCCTTGCACAACGGGGCATCGCCCGACTCCCCGCCCCGGAGTTCACGCGCCCCCCGGGCGCGCCGTTCACGCCACCGGAGTCCCGATGAGGCGGGCGACGCGGGCCAGCTCGCCGGCCAGGCGCGCTGCGGTCGCCCGGTAGACCGTCACCGGCTCGCCCGCCGGGTCGGGGACCTCGTCCTGGGGGTGCCCCGGCACCCGCGGGTCGGGCCGGCGCGCCGCCACCCGCACCGCCCAGTCCCGGAGCCTCTCGCCCGGGCGCGGTGGCCCTCCGGCCTCGCCGAGGCGGGCCAGCTCGCCGGGCAGGAAGACCCGGTCCCGGGCGTCGGGCGCGTGCGTGACCGACGCCCACACGTGGGTCCGGGTCATACCGAGCACGAGGTCGGCGTCGCGGACCATGGCCGCGTCGAGCCGCCGGCTGCGATGCGCCGACAGGTCGATCCCCCGCTCGGCCATCGCGACCCGGGCGCCCTCGCTGGCCCCGCCCCGCCACGCCAGCGTCCCCGCCGAGTGCACCCGCGCCCCGATCCCGAGGTCCTCGAGCGCGGACCGCAGGAGCGCCTCGGCCATGGGCGAGCGGCAGGTGTTGCCGGTGCAGACCACGAGGACGTCGATGACGCCGGAGTGTACGGTCCGCCCTCGTTCCCCTACGCCGTCGGAGGAGGTGCGCCGTGCCCGGACCGCTCGAGGGCATCCGCGTGGTCGAGCTCGGGGTCTGGGTCGCGGGCCCCGCGGCCGGGGGGATCCTCGCCGACTGGGGTGCCGACGTCGTCAAGGTCGAGCCCCCCACCGGTGACCCGGCCCGGCAGTTCGCACAGATGATGGGCGGCGACGGCACCATGAACCCGCCGTTCGAGCTCGACAACCGGTCGAAGCGCAGCATCGTGGTCGACCTGGCCGTCGCGGAGGGCCGAGAGGTCGTCGACGACCTCCTGGCCGGCGCCGACGTGTTCGTCACCAACATCCGGATGGACGCGCTCGCCCGGCTCGGTCTCGATCCCGACAGCGTGTGCGCCGCGCACCCCCGCCTCGTCTACGGGATCATCACCGGATTCGGCATCACGGGCCCCGAGCGAGACCGCGCCGCGTACGACGTGGGCGCGTTCTGGGCTCGGTCGGGCATCGCGTCGGTGCTGACCCCGCCGGGCGGGACCCCCCCGTTCCAGCGCGGCGGGATGGGCGACCACGGGGCGGCCATGGACCTCGCCGGTGCGGTCTGCGCGGCGCTGGTCGCGCGGGACCGGACCGGGGGCACCGGGCGGGGGCAGTTGGTGTCGACGTCGCTCCTGCGCCACGGCATCTACACGATCGGGTTCGACGTGAACACCCATCTCCGCATGGGGGTCCCCGTCGGCATCGGCGGGCACGAGGTGATGGCCAACCCGGCCATGAACTGGTACCGCACGAGCGATGACGCCTACGTCTGGCTCATCGGCCTCGAGGCCGACCGTCACTGGCCCGCGCTATGCCGGGCCGTCGGTCACCCCGAGTGGGTCGACGACCCGCGCTTCGCGGACGCCGCCGCCCGGCGGGCCAACGTCCGCGAGATGATCGCCGGGTTCGACGCGGTCTTCGCGACCCGCACACGCGACGAGTGGGGCGCCGCGCTCGACGCCGAGGACGTGTGGTGGGCCCCGGTGCAGACCACCGAGGAGGTGCTGGTCGACGAGCAGGCCTGGGCCGGTGGCGCGTTCCTCGAGGTGCCCGACGCCACCGGCGGGGCGCTCATGGTCAACTCGCCGTGCGACTTCTCCGGCACCCCGAGCGCGGCGCGCTCGATGCCCCCGGACCTCGGCGCGCACACCGACGAGATCCTGGCCGAGCTCGGCCGGGACCCCGGCACCATCGCTCGTCTCCGGGCGACGGGAGCAGTGGCCTAGGCCCAGGGCCCCACGGGCGCTCGGCCGCGCGGCGGAACGGGGCACCGGTCAGTGACGCGGTGGGTCCCCACCCCAGAACGCCTGCCAGGACGGCCACCCGTCGGGGAGCTCCCCCCAGCCGGTGTGGTGCTCGGGCCAGTGGGCGGGCGGGA
>JBJSXO010000086.1:0-14106 GCA_046086425.1 Actinomycetota bacterium
GTTTCTTGATGGCACCGATCGCCATGATCGCCACCTGAGGCTGGTTGATGATGGCCAGGGTCTGCACGGTTCCGTAGGGTCCGGGGTTCGTGATGGTGAACGTACCCCCTTGCACCTCGTCGGGACGCAGCTCCTTCGCGCGCGCCCGGGTGGCGAGATCGTGCACCTCGCGGGCCAGTTGACGAAGGCGCTTGCCGTTGGCGTCGCGGACCACCGGGGCGATGAGGCCCTCGAACGCCAGGTCCACGGCCACCGCGAGGTGCAACGCCGGGTGCAGGACGAGGTCGTCTCCCTCGATGCTGGCGTTGACGAACGGGTAGTCGTCGATGGTGTCGCTGACGGCCCGCGCCACGAAGGGCAGGTAGGTGAGCGAGAACCCCTCACGCGCCCGCCAGACGTCGCGCTGGGCTGCTCGCACCCGGGCCACGTGCTCGAAGTCGACCTCGACCGAGGTGTACGCGTGCGCGCTCGTGCCCTGCGAGCGCACCATGTGCTCGGCGATGCGCTTGCGCATGACGCTCATGGGCACGACGGACCCCGCGACCGGTGCAGCGGCGCGTGTCGGCGCAGGAGCCGGAGCGGCCGGAGCGGGAGCGGGCGCCACCGGCGCCCGGCCGGCGCGTGCGGCCGCCACCGCGTCGAGCACGTCCTTGCGGGTGACCCGGCCGCCCGCACCGGAGCCGGTGACGGTCGCAGGGTCGAGACCGTGCTCGGCCACGAGACGGCGCACCACCGGGGAGGTGAGGCGGGCGTCGCTGACCGGCGCAGGAGCCGAGACGGCCGCCGGAGCCGGAGTCACCGCCGGGGCGGGGGCGGCGGCAGGCTCGGGGGCCGGGGTGGGCGGCGGCTCGGCGCCGGGGGCGAGCACCGCAAGCACCGTTCCCACGGCGACCGTCTCGCCCTCGGGGACCCGGATCTCGGTGAGGACCCCGGCCGCCGGCGCCGGCACCTCGGAGTCGACCTTGTCGGTCGACACTTCGAACAAGGGCTCGTCGGCACGCACCGGGTCACCCACCTGCTTCAGCCAGCGGGTGATCGTCCCTTCGGTGACCGTCTCGCCCAGCTGCGGCATGCTCACGTCCACGACAGCTCCTTCACCCGTGGAGGCCGCGGCCACCGAGGGCGAGGGCGGCTTCGCCGAAGAGCTCGGACAGGGTCGGGTGCGCGTGGACGAGGCGCCCCACGTCGTCGGCGGTGGCTTCCCAGTTGACCGCCAGGTACCCCTCGCCTACCAGCTCGGTCGCCCACGGGCCGACGACGTGCACGCCGAGGATCGTGCGGTCGGAGGCGGCGGCGACGATCTTCACGAATCCCTCGGGCTCGCCGAGGATGAGGGCGCGGCTGTTGCCGCCGAACCGGTGGATCGACGTCACCACCTCGAGCCCGCGCGCCACCGCCTGCTCCTCGGTGAGGCCGGCCCAGGCGACCTCGGGATGGCAGTAGATCCCCCAGGGCACCTTGTCGTACTCGACGGGTCGCGGATCCTCACCGAGGATCGCCTGCACCGCGACGATCGCCTCGGCGAAGCCCACGTGGGCCAGCTGGGGCGAGTCCACGATGTCGCCCACCGCGTAGATCCCGGTCACGTTGGTCCGCATCGCGCCGTCGACCCGGACGTGCCCCGATGCCGTGCGTTCGATCCCGGCGTCCTCACAGCCGATGTCGGCCGTGCGCGGTGCCCGGCCGATGCTCACCACCACTGCGTCGACCTCGGCATCGACGGCACCACCGGGACCGTCGATGCCGACGGTGGGCGCAGCTGCGTCGTCGATCCCGGTGACGCGGCTGTCGGTGTGCACCACGATGCCGCGACGCGTGAACCGACGGCCGACGAACTGGGCCACCTGCTCGTCCGCGCCGGGTAGCAGACGCGGTGCCGCCTCGACGATCGTGACCACAGCGCCGAAGTCGGTGAGCATCGAGGCGAACTCGCAGCCGATGGCGCCGCCGCCGACGACGAGGACGCGGTACGGCACGTGCGCCAGGCCGAGGACGTGGTCGGACGAGAGCACGCGCACGCCATCGAAGGGGTGGCCCGGCAGCGCGCGCGGCGAGGAGCCGGTTGCCAGGATGACGGCGTCGCAGGTGAGGTCGGTGTCGCCGGCACGCACGACGCGGCCGGGTCCGTCGACCAGGGCCCCCCGGGCGGGAACGGTCACCACGCCCCGCTGCTTGAGCAGTCCCTCGACGCCCTTGCTCAACTTGTCGACCACGATCTGCTTGCGCGCCTGGGCCGCAGGGACGTCGAGGGTGGGCTCCGACCCGCCGAGCGACACGCCGAAGTCCCCGGCGCGCCGGATCGTGCGCAGGACCTCGGCGGTCTGCAGCAGCTCCTTGGCGGGGACGCAGCCCTGGTGGAGGCAGGTGCCGCCGACCCGCTGCTCCTCGACCACCGCGACCCGCAGACCGGCTGCGGCCCCGTACAGAGTCGCGGCGTACCAGCCGGGGCCACCGCCGAGCACCACCACGTCGAATCGCTCCGCCAAGACCGCTCCTCGATCGATCCCACCCATTGTCGCAGGATGGGCCGCCGGCCCGGACCGACGCCCGCCCCGGCCGACGGCCCGACCGGCCTCAGCGAGCGATGAGGATCTGGATGGCCGAGGCTGCGAGAATGGCCACTGCGCACAGCGCAGCGAGAAGAACGAGCATCCGGGTGCTCATGGTGGTAACCATTATGGCCGGGTGGCCGTGCGTCGATCCGCTCGACGACGCCGCCCGAGCCTGACTTCTCACGGGAGCCGGAGCCAGTCACCGCCCATGGCCAACCGATCGAATCGCCTCCTGGAGGCGGCCAAGAAGTCGGTGCCCGAAGGCACGTACACGGTGGGCCTCGGTCTCGTCATCTCCGGGATCACCTCCTACGGGTTCCAGATCCTCGCGTTCCGGGCGCTGCCCAAACCCGAGTACGCAGCCCTCAACGGTCTGTGGGTGATCGCGTTCGTGCTCGCCCCCGGGTTCTTCCTGCCCCTCGAGCAGGAGGTCGGCCGAGCCATCGCCCATCGTCGGTCCCAGAACTTGGGCGGGGGTCCCGTCGTGAAGCGCGCCGCGGCCGCCGGCGCACTGCTCTGCGGCGCGCTCATCGCCGCCGTGCTCCTCACCGAGGCCGTGATGCGAGTGGCGGCCGACCAGGGCCTTGCGGACTCGATGTTCCACGGCAAGGACGTGCTCCTGCCGTGTCTGCTCATCGCGCTCGCCACCTACGCGTTCCAGCACCTCACCCGCGGCACCCTCTCGGGGAACGGTCGCTTCGGCCCGTACGGGATGATCCTCGCCGCCGAAGGCATCTACCGGATCATCCCGGCCCTGATCCTCTACGTGGCCGGCGTCGACAACCTGTTCCTGTACGGCCTCGTGTTCGCGCTCCCGCCGCTGTTCGCGACCTTGACCGCGCTCAGGGGCCAGCACGGGCTCCTCGAGCCGGGACCACAGGCACCCTGGTCGGAGCTGTCGACCAACCTCGGGTGGCTGTTCGGCGGATCGGTGTTCGCGCAGATGCTCTCCTACGCGCCGGTGATGGGGATCCTCGTCCTGGCCAACGGACCCGCGGAGAAAGAGCTCGCCGCCGACTTCATCGTGGGCTTCTTCCTCGCCCGCATCCCGATCCTGCTCTTCCAGGCCGTGCAGGCGGCCCTGCTCCCCAAGCTCGCCGGGCTCGTCGGCTCCGGTCGGCACGACGACTTCAAGGCGGGTCTCACCAAGCTCCTCACCATCGTGGTGGGCATCGGCATCGTCGGCGTGATCGGCGGGTACGTGCTCGGTCCCACTGCGGGGGAGATCCTCTTCGGCAACAAGTTCACGCTCGGCAGTCGGGACCTTGCGCTGCTCGCCGCCGGCAGCGGCCTCTTCATCCTGGCCCTGACCCTCGCCCAGGCCCTGATCGCAGTGATGGGCCACGCCCGGGCCACCTACGCCTGGGTCGCCGGGAACGTCGCCTTCTGGGTGATCGCAGTGCTCGCGGCCCACGAGCTGTTCCTGCGGGTCGAACTCGGCTTCGTCGCCGGCTCCGGCGTCGCTGCGTGCTTCATGGGCCTCTTCCTCGCGCTGCGCATCCGGGGCGGCATCCCCGACGAGGCGCTCGTCAACCTCGTCGACCAGATCGAGCACGAGCAGCTCGAGATCTGACGGGCGCCGCCATGGCCGACCGAGCCACCGAACCGTGTCTGAGCGTCGTGATGCCCTGCTTCAACGAGCAGGCCACGATCGCCGCCGTGGTGGACGCGGTGCTCGCGTCGCCGTACACCGGAGAGCTCGTGATCGTGGACGACGGATCGAGCGATGGCACGCGCGACGTCCTCGCCGCGCTCACCGATCCGCGGGTCGTCGTGGTGGTCCAGCCCGAGAACCGGGGCAAGGGTGCCGCTCTGCGCGAGGGCTTCGCCCGGGCGACTCGGCCCATCGTCATCGTGCAGGACGCCGATCTCGAGTACGACCCGGCCGAGTTCGGCACCGTCGTCCAACCGATCATCGACGACAAGGCCGATGTCGTGTTCGGCTCGCGGTTCCTTTCGGGGCGCCCACACCGCGTCCTCTACTTCTGGCACTTCGTCGGCAACAAGCTCCTGACCACGGCAAGCAACATGTTCACCAACCTCAACCTCACGGACATGGAGACCTGCTACAAGGCCTTCCGGCGTGAGGTGATCCAGTCCATCACCCTCGAGGAGGACCGGTTCGGCATCGAGCCCGAGATGACCGCGAAGCTCGCCGCGGGCCATTGGAGGATCTTCGAGGTCGGGATCTCGTATTCCGGTCGCACCTACGAGGAAGGCAAGAAGATCGGGTGGCGCGACGGCATACGCGCGATCTTCTGCATCGTGGCCTACTCGCCGGTCGGGATCCGTTGGCGGGTGAAGCGCCTCGAGTCGGTGGTCGCCGCCATCACCGACGCCAAGGCCTGAGCCACCGCGACCACACGGTACGGACCAGCGTCGGCGCGCCCGCCCGGGCCCGGCGCAGCCGGCGGACCGGGCCGCGGCGATCGCGACCGGGCGGCGGCGCCAGGACGGCGCGGCGCTCGAGCGTGCGCCCGGCGGCGAGGAACCGGCGCAACGGGAACGCCGGGCGCGCGTCGGCCGGCGCGTACCACACGACCCGGTCCGCCGATCGCGCGACCCGGGCGATCCGTCGCGCGCCACGCCAGGTCGTCGGGTCTGCGGTGACGGACGCAGCCGACGGGACGGGCGACACGACGTCGACGACCGTGGCCCCGGTCCGGAGGTCCCGCACACCGGCGAGGACGGTGTCCGCCACCGGGTCGGCGCTCGGCGGGTAGGGCCCGACGACCACGATGCGCATCACGGGACCGGCAGCCACTCGTCGATCCACGCTTCCACGCGCTCGAGCACCCGAGGCCACGAGTACTCACGCGCGGCGTAGGCCCGGCCGCGCTCGCCGTCCTCGCGGGCTCCGGGCCCGAGCGCGCGGCGGATCGCTACAGCCAGCTCGTCGGGGCTGCCGTACACAGCACCCGCCGCGGCCCGCCCGCAGTGCCATGTGCTCACCGCACTCGCGCGGCTCGCGATCACGAACGCCCCGGCGAGCCAGGCTTCCATCATCGTGCGCGAGAAGCTCTCGTACGGCGACGGCTGGATCACCGCAGTCGCTGCGGCGAGCGCGTCGTCTCGATCCCGCGTCGTGAGCTCACCGACATCGGTGACGAGCGCACGCGCGGACTCGGGGATGCGCACCGACCCGGGGCCGGCCAGGATCAGCGTCACCCGCTCCGGCACCTGGGGTGCTGCAGCGGCGAAGTCAGTGAGCAGTTGCGCAGTGCCCTTGCCCTCCTCGCGGCGGCCCACGTAGAGGACGAAGGGCCCCCGCACCTCGAAGCGCGCCCGGAACCGCTCCGGGTCCCCGGCCGCGGGCGGCTCCACCCCGGACCCGATCACGGCGTGGGGCGCGAGGTCCGGGTGCAGGCGGCGGCCGAGGTCGGCCTCCGGTTCGGTGAGGAACCAGACGCCGCGCGGCTCACGGAACTCGCGCGCAAACAGGTCGAGGCGGGCGGTCGGCTCGTCGTGGAGGCACGGAATCAGGATGCTTCGCTCGGGCGAGACCTGCGTGCCGGCGACGGTCGTCCAGTAGAGGTAGGGCGCGAACACCAGCGCGCGGTACTCGTCGGCGTGAGCGACGAGATGGTCGAACAGACCGGGCACCCGTACGTCGTCGTTGCACCACCGGTACTGGTCACCGAGGGTGAGCGGCCGCCCGGACACGATCGCGCGGTTGCCGAGCACCCGGTCGGCCCGATGGGACGACACCATGCTCGGGAACCGGTGCAGCCGCACCCCACTGGCCCGCACCGACGTCCCCGGCGCGTAATGCCGCGGCTCGCGGAAGTGGTCGCGCGTGCACCCGGTCAGCACGTCGACCGCCCAGCCCCGCTGCGCGAGACCGTCGGCCATCTCGCGAACGAGCATCTCGGCGCCGCCCACGAGATCGTCACCGAAGCGCACGGGCACGAATCCGAGCCGGCCCGAACGGGGTCGAGACGCCATGAGACGGCCTAGCCTAGAGCCGCATCAGCGTGACGAACCCGACCCCGCACCCACCCACGAGTCCCGTCCGCGTCGCGATCGACGTCACGTCGCTCGCAGGCCCGCGCACCGGCGTCGGCCACGTGACTGCGGCGCTGCTGGGACGACTCGCGTCGCGTCCCGACGTGGCACTGCGCGCGTACGCGGTCACCGGAGACCGTGCCGCCGTCGCCGACCTGCGCCTGCCCCCGGGAACGCCGTTGCGCATCACCGGCGTGCCCGCACGCGTGCTGTTGGGCACCTGGCGCTGGTTCCCGGTGCCCCGGATCGACCGGTGGACGGGCCGGGTCGACGTCGTGCACGGCACCAACTTCGTCGTTCCCCCCACGGGTGCGGGCGCGCTGGTGACCGTCCACGACGTCGCGTTCGCTCGCTCTCCCGAGCTGGTGACGGCGGCCTCGCGCCGTTACCTGGGCCTGCTCCGGGTCGCAGCCCGGCGTGGAGCCACCGTGCACGTGTTCAGCGATCACGTCCGGGCCCAGGTGGTCGAGCTCCTTGCGCTCCCGCCCGAGCGGGTCGTGTGCATCGCCCCGGGGATCGGCGAGCTCCCGGTCGGGGACGCGGCGCAGGGCCGCCACCGGGCGGGCGCGGCGCGCTACGTCCTGGCGCTCGGGACCGTCGAGCCCCGGAAGAACTACCCGCGTCTCGTCGCGGCGTTCGACGCGCTCGCGCCAAGCGATCCCGACCTGCGCCTCGTCATCGCCGGTGCCGACGGCTGGGGCGCCGACGCACTCACCGAGGCCGTCCGGGCCGCTGCGCACGGCGATCGCGTGATCCGGCTCGGCTACGTCACCGACGCGGACCGCGCCGATCTGCTCGCCGGGGCACGCGCCCTCGCCTATCCCTCGCTCGACGAGGGCTTCGGCCACCCCCCGCTCGAGGCGATGCGTCTCGGGGTCCCGGTGGTGGCCGCCCGGGCCGGGGCGATCCCCGAGGTCGTGGGCGACGCCGCGGTCCTCGTCGACCCCGAGTCCGTGACCGCCCTCGCCACCGCGCTCGACACGGTGCTCACCGACCCGGACGAGCGGGAGCGCCTCGCGACGGCGGGCCCGGCACGCGCGCAGCACTACACGTGGGACCGGGCTGCCGATGCGCTCGTGACCTGCTACCGGCGCGTGCGCGACCGGGCCGGCGGCGACGCGGCGACCTAGGCGGGGACCTGCCGGTCGAGCCAGCCCATGAGCGACGCAGTGGCCCGCGGGTCGTGGCGCAGCTCGTGTCCTGCGCCACCGACCATGCGCAGCTCGCCGCGCTCACCGGCCGCCTCGGCCAGCGCCCGGGCGTCGGCGACGGGGACCACCGAGTCGGCGGTGCCGATCAGCACGAACAGGGGACGAGGAGGGATCCGCGCCGCCGCCGCCAGGGCATCCACCCCGGCCACCCCGCGCGCCCAGGCCTGGACCGAGGCCGGGAACCCAGGGGTGCGCACCATGCCGACTCGGCGCGCGAACTCGAGGAGGCGCGCCGGGTCGCGTCCCCACTCCCTGAAGCTGACCGGCGCGGCGAGCGCAGCGCAGCCCCGGATCCGCGGGTCTGCGGCCGTGGCGTGCACCGCGAGGGTGCCCCCTTCGGCGATGCCGGCGATCCACACGCCCTGGGTCTCCGGCACGTCTTCGAGCGCCGTGACCGCCGCCCGGATGTCGGCCAGCCAGCCGGCCACCGAGAAGTCCCCGCCCGACCCGCCCGTGCCCCGGCAGTTGAACGCGAGGGCGTGCCATCCGCACTCGGCCGCGATGCGATCGGCCAGCTCCGGGAAGGTGGCCGCCGACGCCGCCGCGCCCCGGGGACCGGTGGGGAACCCGTGGCAGATGACGACGCCGGGCGCGGGTCCGTTGCCGGCCGGAACCGCTCGGTGCGCCCGGAGGGTGATGCCGTCGGAGGAGATCGTGGTTTCCAGGGCTCCAGTATCCTCCACGCCGTGCCCACGACCGGACTCCGACCGCACCCGGGGCGCGCGCTCGCCCTCAAGGAATGGGCGGTCGTGGTGCGGGCGCTCCTCGCCGGCGAGCAGGTGCTCGACCTGCGCAAGGGCGGCATCCGCGAGCAGGACCGCCACTTCGCGCTCCGCGCCACCCGGGTCTGGCTCTACCCCACGGTCGAGCACCAGGCCGCCGAGCTCGTGCGCCCGGCCTACCGGCGCTGGACCGCCGAGTCGGAGCAGGATGCACCGCCGGAGCGGGCGATCCGCGTCGAGGGCTGGGCCGACGTCGTCGGGATCGCCCGGCTCACCGAGCCCGACGACCTCGCGAAGATCGACGGCAAGTTCGTCTGGACCCCGGAGTACGCGGCGTCGCGACTGCAGTGGAAGCGCGCGGACGCGCTGTGGGTCCTGGCGCTACGGGCCTACCGGCTCACCGAGCCGGTCACGGTGCCGTTCTCCGACGCGTACGGCGGCTGCACGTCGTGGGTCGATCTCGCCGAGTTACCCGACGACCCCGGGTCACTCCCCTCGGAGCCCGCGTTGAGCGACGAGGCGTTCGCGGCTCGCCTGGGGTTTGCGGCCAACGACCTACCGGCCGGGTTCACCGACCCGGTCCTTGACCCCACGGCCTGACGTCGACCGACCCGCTACGCGCTCGCGGCCTCGCGAGTTGCGCGATCGGGACGGTAGCCGCGGTTGCGCGCTTCGGCCAGCGTGTCGGGAGCGAAGCACGCAAACGCCTCGGTCTCCATGATCCGCGCGACCGCGGCGGAGACCCGCTCGTCGGTGTCGACGAGATCGAGGTCGTAGACCTTCTGGGAACGCTTGTCACCGAGGTACCGGTGCTCTTCGAACCGGGTGGGCTTCGCCATGGCCTGCTCCTCTGGGTCCGGATCCGGCCCGCAACCTACTCGCACCGCTCCCCCACGCCGGTCCTCGCTCGTCGCAGGACGTGCCGGGCAGGACGCGCCGGGTCCCGGGGTCGGAGGACCCCGGGACCCGTCGTGGAGCGTGCTCCTGGATGCACACCGGCTCGGGAATTGCACGGGTGGGACCATTTCCCGTCGAGTCGGTGCCGGTGCGGCGGTGGGATTCCGCCAGGCGGCCCAGTCCGAGATCGCTCGGACGAAGTAGCTCCGGCCTAGCGGCCGCGCACCTCCAGGGTCCCACGTTGATCATGCATTCTGTGGACCACCTCCTTTCCCTGGTGCCGCCATTACAGCACGGCGCGCGACCTCCTGTGCCGCATTTCGCGACATCTCCGGAATCGGGTCAGGGTGCGAGCGGAGGGTCGGGCTCGGCGGGAGCGCTCACCGCACCCGTGGCGGCCAGGTACCGGAGGAGGACCTCCACGACCGGGTACACCTGCTCGGGGATGTAGGCCTCGCCCGTGGCCGCGGCGCGAGCGAGGATGTGGTCGACCACCTCGGCGGCGCCCACGATCGCAGGGGGGTGCGGGCCGTCGCCATTGGTGCCGTGGGCCGCGACACCGGCCTCGTCGAAGTACTCCACCAGGAAGCGGAGGATGCGGCGGACGTCGGCGGGGGTCAGCGTGGCCGCAACGTCGTCGGGGAGCTCCTCCACCACCCATTCGTACGCCTCGTCGAGCGAGAAGACCACCGGTGGGGGCCCCTCGGTGAGGCGACCCGCCTCACGCACGACGAACCACGCAGCGATGGCGAACGCGATCCCGATCACGACGAGACCGACCACGAGGATCTCCACCGCGGGCAGGCTATCGCTGCGTCGACGGACGCCGGCCCGAGCGGAAGAGGCCCACCCCGACCCCGGCGAGGGCGAGCACCCCGAGGCCGAACCCCACCCCCGCGAGACCGTCCTCGACGAGCCGCTCGAGGGCGGACGCAGTCGGTCGGGCCATCACGCCGAGCGCGCCGGCGAGGGCGACGCCCACGACCAGCAGGTGCCGGGCCCCGGGCGGCGTCTCGAGCCGGCCCAGGCAGCCGCAGGAGTCGATGGGGGTCCTGCGCACGAGTGCGACCACCGTGACGAGCGCGAACACCGCGTACGAGAGCGCCACGCACGCGGCGACCATGGCGCTCGCCGTCGCGAGCGCAAGCGCACCGAGCACGATCTCGGCGCCCGCGAGCCCGCGCACGACCGCAGGACCGACCGGGAACCCGATCATCCGCAGCGCGCCCACCGACCCCGACGGGTCGACGACCTTGAGCACACCTGCGACGACGAGCAGCAGCGCGCCCGCCGAACAGCAGAGGGCGGCGAGCCCGCTCAGTGGCCTGCCTCTCGGTCAGATCCCGATGCGCTGCGCGAGCAGCTCACGGTGGTACGTGGCGTCACCGAGCAGGATCTCGGAGCTCTTGGCGCGCTTGAAATACAGGTGCGCGTCGTGCTCCCACGTGAAGCCGATTCCCCCGTGGATCTGGATGTTCTCGGCCGCCGAGTGGAAGTAGGCGTCCGAGACGTAGGCCTTGGCGAGGCTGGCCACCACCGGCAGCTCGTCGTTGTCCTCCGCCGCCGCCCACGCCGCGTAGTAGGCCGCGGACTTCCCGGACTCCACCTCGAGCAGCATGTCGGCACACTTGTGCTTGATGGCCTGGAAGGAGCCGATCGGACGGCCGAACTGCACGCGCACCTTTGCGTAGTCGACCGCCATCTCCAGGCACCGTTGCGCGCCCCCGATGCTCTCGTTGGCCATCGCCACCGCAGCCTGATCGAGTGTCTTGGACAGCGCCGGCCACCCTGCGCTCGCGTCACCGAGCGGCGTGGCGGGCACGCCGTCGAAGTCGAGGCGGGCCTGCTTGCGGGTCTGGTCCATCGTGGCCAGCGCGGTGCGGGTCAGGCCCGGGGCGTCGCCCGCGACCACGAAGAACCCGATCCCGTCCTCGCCCGAGGTCCCGGCCTGGCGGGCGACCACCACGATCGTGTCGGCGGTGTGCCCGTCGATCACGAACATCTTCGTCCCGCTCAACGTGACGGCACCCCCCGAGCCCGAGGCCTCCATCGCGATGCCGTGCGCGTCCCACTTGCCGTTCGGCTCGGTGAAGGCGAGCGTCGCGATCGTCTCCCCGGCCGCGATGCCCGGCAGTAGCTCCGCCTTCTGCGCGTCGGTGCCGGCGTTGAGGATCGCGTTGGCCGCGAGCACCACCGACGAGAAGTACGGGGCGCACAGCAGCACCCGACCCATCTCCTCGAGGACGATGCCGAGCTCGATGAACGTGAAGCCCTGCCCCCCGAACTCCTCGGGGATGGCGAGGCTCTGGAGCCCGAGCTCGTTGGCCATCTGGGCCCAGACCGCGGTGTCGTAGCCCTCGGTGGTCTCCATGAGCCGGCGAACCTCGGCCGACGGCGACTTCGTCTCCATGAAGCGGCGGACGGCGTCGCGGAGCTGCTCCTGCTCCTCGGAGAAGGCGAAGTTCATCCGAATCCCTCGATTCCTCGCGGCTGCAGCCCGTTCCCCCGGCTGGTGGCGCCAACCTACCCGCCGCTCCCGAGGGCGGGCCAGGTGAGGTCCCCGGCGCCGGATACCCTGCGCCCATGCCCCGTCGCGCGCACTTCGAGGCCTCCGGCGTCCGGGTCGACAAGCTGATCGTCGGCCCGTTCGAGAACAACGTGTTCGTGGTCCGCTGCACGAGTACCGGCGAGGCCGTGATCATCGACGCCGCCAACGAGCACGATCTCCTGCTCGAGGTGTCGCGGGCGACCGGAGTGCGGCGCGTCCTCACCACCCACGGTCACTGGGACCACATCCAGGCCGTCACCGCGCTGCGTGACGCCGGCATCGAGGTGGGCGTGGCCGCGGCCGATGCCGCCATGCTCCCGAGCTACGACTTCGAGATCGCCGACGACGAGGTGATCACGGTCGGTGACCTGCGCCTGCGCGCGATCCTCAACCCCGGCCACACCCCGGGCTCCACGTCGTTCCTCGTCGAGGGCCAGCCCGTGCTGTTCACCGGTGACACGCTGTTCCCCGGCGGACCGGGGAACACCCGCAGCCCCGAGGGTGACTTCCCCCTGATCCTCACGTCGATCGACCGTCGCCTCTTCACGCTCCCCGGGGACCTGCTGGTGCTGCCCGGTCACGGTCTCGACACCACGCTGGACCAGGAGCGCCCCCACCTGCAGGAGTGGGCCGACCGCGGCTGGTAGCGGTCGAAGGAGCGTCAGAGGAGCGTCAGAGGAGCGAGCGGTAGACCGCGAGATGCGTGCGGGCGCTGCGTTCCCACGTGAACTCGCGCGCTCGGGCGGCCCCGGCCGCGCCCAGCGCGGCCCGCCCGACGTCGTCGCGGAGCAGCGCGCCCAGCGCGTCGGCCCACGCGTCGGGATCCCCGACCGGCGCGAACCGGGCGGTGTCGGCCGCGACCTCGCGCAGGACCGGGAGGTCGGATGCGAGCACCGCCGTGCCCTGGACCGCAGCCTCGAGCACCGGGAGGCCGAAGCCCTCGTGCCGGCTGGGCAGCGCGAACACGTCGGCGCCGCGGTAGAGCGCCCGGAGGCGCTCCGACGCGACGGGGCCGGTGAAGCGCACCCGGTCGCCGAGCGACGCCGCGTGGCGGGCCGCGTCGTCGGCACCGTCGAGCCAGCCACCCGGTCCGACCAGGACGAGACGATGCGGGACGTCGTCGCTCGCAACCACCCGGGCGAATGCGTCGACGAGGACCCCGACGTCCTTGCGGGGCTCGAGCGTCCCCACCCAGCACACGTAGGGGTGATCCGCGAGGCCCAGTTCCTCCCGGGCGCGCGCCACCTCGTCGTCGGACGCCCGGGTCTGGTCGACCCCGTGGTGGATCGGGTGGATCCGCTCGCGCGCGATCGCGGTGCACGCAGCGATCTCGTCGGCCGCGGCCACCGAGGGGGCCACGACCGCGTCGGCCCGGTCGGCAGCCGCGACGAACCCCAGCGTGTGGAAACGCCGGCCGCGCCTCGGGAAGGTGGTGGGGAACAGGATCGGCGCCGCGTCGTGCACGGTGACCACGAGCGGGACCCGGTTGCGCGGGGGCACCGCGACCGAGGGCGCGTGCACCACCTGGGCCCCGTGGACCCGCCGGTGGGTGGCGGTCCCCGGCTGGGCCAGCGGGTCGACCGCGTTCCAGCGGTTCCACAGCTCGTAGAGCAGCGGGCGCCGGTACGGGATCGTGACCGCAGGGTGGACGATCCCCGCCGCCGACAGCACGGCCGCGACCTCGGACCGGTCGTGCTTCGCGACGAAGGGGAGGACCACCACCTCGTCGTCCTCGGGCTCGCCGACGGTGGGCAGTACCCTCGCCAACGCGGCGGCGTATCGGCCGATGCCTCCCGGAGGCCGCTGGAACAACTGCTCGAGGTTGAGGGCGACGCGCATGATCCGGCTGCTCACGATCCAACCCGTCGCGGAGCGCGGCGGCTCGGATCAGGCGTTGGTCAGGATGCTGGCCAGCCTGCCAGCCGCAGAGTTCGAGTGCCACGTCGTGGTGCCGTCGGAGCCTCCCCTGCGGGCCGAGATCGAGGCGTGCGGCGCCGCCGTGCACGTGGTGCCGATGGCCCGGATCTCCACCTCACACGGGCTGGTCGACTGGGCGCGCTACGCCGCCGGTTGGCCGGCGGCGGTCGCACGGATCGTCCGGCTGGTCCGCTCCCTGTCCGTCGACGTCGTGCACACCAACTCCTTGCACTCCTGGTACGGCTGGGCCGCGG
>JBJSXO010000087.1:0-5829 GCA_046086425.1 Actinomycetota bacterium
CGAGGGTGCGGGCGACGGCGCGGGAGTCCACGGGACCATCCTGGCGTCTCCGTAGGCTCTCGGCATGGCGCTCTCCGGCGATATCCGCATCGTCCCCCACGTCCCTGCGGCGCTGGCCGAGCTGGTCACGACCGAGCAGCCGCGTTCGGTCGCGCTCTCGGGTGGGGACACCGCGCGCGCGTGCTACGCGCTGTTCGCGACCGCAGCGAACATCGACTGGTCCGCGGTCGAGGTGCTATTCGGTGACGAGCGCTGGGTTCCGGTCCACGACCACGACTCGAACGAGGGCATGGCCCGGCTCGCGTTTCTGGACGAGGTCGAACCTGCGTGGATCCACTCGATGTACGGCGCGGGGCCCGATCCCGAGGCTGCGGCGGCGGCCTACGACATCCTGGTCGACGGTTTCGGGCCGATCGACCTGGTGCACCTCGGCCTCGGCCCCGACGGGCACACGGCCTCACTGTTCCCGGGATCGGCGGCTCTGGAGGTGACCGACCGCCTCGTCGTGACCAACACCGACGACGCGCATCCCCACATGCGGCTGACCTTCACCTATCCGGCCATCGCGCGCGCCCGGCTCGTCGTCGTGACCGTGGCGGGCGCCGGGAAGCGCGACGCATTCGAAAGAATCCGGGCCGGCGAGGATCTCCCGGGTGCGCGGATCGCCGCCGAGCGCGTGCTGTGGCTGGTCGACCCTGAGGCCATGGGCTGAGACGTCCCCCACGTCCGGCGGCCGCAGCGAGGCCGTCGTCTAGCGTGTCAGCGTGCTCACCGAGCAGGACGCCCGCGCGCTCGTCGACCTCCCGGCGCGGGAGGTGGTGCCCGAAGCCGGCCGGATCCGGGACCTCGCCCACGGCGATCGGATCACCTACTCGCCCAAGGTCTTCGTCCCGCTGACGATGCTGTGCCGCGACCGCTGTGGGTACTGCACCTTAGCCAAGCCGCCGGCACGCCTCGAGGCGCCCTATCTGGACCTCGAGGCCGTCGTCGAGATCGCGCGCCACGGCGCGGCGATGGGCTGTCACGAGGCGCTGTTCACGCTGGGGGAGGCCCCCGAGGCGCGGTATCCGGCCGCGGCGGCCTGGCTGGACGAGCGCGGCTACTCCTCGACGGTGGACTACCTCGCCGAGGCCGCGCGCGTGGTCCTCGACGAGACCGGCCTGCTCCCCCACGCCAACGCCGGTGCGCTCGGTGCGGCCGAGCTCGAGCGCCTCCGGACCGTGAGTCCCTCCCAGGGGATGATGATCGAGACCCTCGCCGCCCGACTCGGCGAGCCCGGTGGACCTCACCACGGCGCCCCGGACAAGACCCCGGAGCGTCGCCTCGCCACGCTCGATGCCGCCGGGCTCGCCCGGGTCCCGTTCACCACGGGGATCCTCGTCGGCATCGGCGAGACCCGTGCCGAGCGGATCGACGCGCTGCTGGCCATCCGCGCGTCCCACGAGCGGCACGGCCACGTGCAGGAGGTGATCGTCCAGAACTTCCTGCCCAAGGCCGGGACCGCGATGCATCGCGACGCTCCATGCCCGCCCGAGGAGTTCCTCTGGACCGTCGCGGCCGCACGCCTCGTCCTCGGTCCGGCCGTGCACCTCCAAGCTCCGCCCAACCTGTCCGACGATCTCGGCGCCCTCGTGGCGGCGGGGATCGACGACTGGGGCGGTGTTTCCCCCGTCACCCCCGACCACGTCAACCCCGAACGGCCCTGGCCGGACCTCGAGCGGCTCCGCGCCGCGACGGAGTCGGCCGGCAAGGTGCTGGCGCCGCGCCTCACCGTGTACCCGGAGTACGTGCGCGACGCCGAGACCTGGTTGCACCCGGACGTGCGCACCGCGGTCTGGCACGCGTCCGACCTCGAGGGCCTCGCCCGCGACGACCGCTGGGCCTCCGGGGGCGACGTCGACCCGCCCCGGCTCCTCCCGCTCCCCGTCCCGGCGCGCGCCGGCGGCCCGGTGGGTGAAGTGCTCGCCGGAGTGCTCGCCGGCGAGTCGGTGGGCCTCGAGGAGATCGTGACGTTGCTCACCGCCCGCGGTCCCGAGGTGGGTGCGGTTGCCGAGGTCGCCGACCAGCTCCGGCGCGAGATCGTCGGCGACGAGGTCACCTTCGTGCGCAACCGGAACATCAACTACACGAACGTCTGCACGTTCAAGTGCAAGTTCTGTGCCTTCTCGAAGGGTCCACTCTCGCTGAACTTGCGTGGCGCGCCGTACCTGCTCGACCACGCCGAGATCCAGCGCCGGGTCGTGGAGGCGGTCGCGTGCGGAGCCACCGAGGTGTGCCTCCAAGGCGGGATCCACCCGGACTTCGACGGCGAGTACTACGTGAGCGTCGTCCGCGCCGTGAAGGAGGTCGCCCCCGACATCCACGTGCACGGATTCACCGCCTTGGAGGTCACCGAGGGCGCCCGACGGCTCGGGATGCCGCTGCAGGACTACCTGCAGGTGCTGAAGGAAGCCGGGCTCGCCACGCTCCCGGGCACGGCAGCCGAGATCCTCGACGACGAAGTGCGCGCCGTGATCTGCCCCGACAAGATCGACACCGAGGGGTGGCTCGAGGCCCACCGCACAGCCCATTCCGTCGGCCTGCGCTCGAACGTCACCATCATGTTCGGCACCGTGGAGCGGCCCGACCACGTCGCCCGGCACATCCTGCGGACCCGCGCGCTCCAGCAGGAGACAGGTGGATTCACGGAGTTCGTGGGCCTGCCCTTCGTGCACATGGCCACGCCGATCTACCTGAGCGGGCGGTCCCGGCGCGGACCGACGTTCCGGGAGGTGCTGCTCCTCCACGCCGTCGGTCGCATCGCCTACTGCGACACGATCGACAACGTGCAGATCTCGTGGGTGAAGGTCGGTGCCGACGGCGCCCGTCAGGCCCTCCGGGCCGGCTGCAACGACCTCGGGGGCACGCTGATGGACGAGAACATCTCGCGCGCGGCAGGCGCCGCGCACGGTCAGGAGCTCGACGACGCCGACTTCGCCGCGATCGTCGCGCCGATCGGGCGCCCACTGGCCCAGCGCACGACCCTCTACGGGCGCACCACGACCGTAGGCACGCGCCTGCGGCCGCCGCCCGAGACCCTCCACCAGCCGGTGGGCGTGCCCGTCACGCTGCGGACCGCGGCCGCCGTGCGCCCGTGAGCGCGGACTCGGCGGGGCCCGACGCCCCCACCGTCGACGTCGTAGCGCTCGGCAACGCGCTGGTGGACGTGCTGTCCCACGAGGACGACGAGTTCCTCGCGAGGCACGAGCGGGTGAAGGGCTCGATGACCCTCGTCGACGCCGACCAAGCCGACCGGCTCTACGCGGCGATGGGCCCGGGAACCGAGATCTCCGGTGGGTCGGCCGCCAACACGACCGTGGGCATCGCGTCGTTCGGCGGACGCGCTGCGTTCGTCGGCCGGGTCGCCGACGACGAGCTCGGCGCGGTGTTCGCGCACGACATCCGCGCGGCCGGGGTCGAGTTTGGCGGTACGCCGGCCGCAGGCGGCGCCGCCAGCGGCCGGTGCCTGATCTTGGTCACCCCCGACGCCGAGCGCACCCTCAACACCTTCCTGGGCGCCGCGGCGGAGTTCGGTCCGGAGGACGTGGACGCCGACCTCGTGCGCCGAGCCCAGGTCACCTACCTCGAGGGGTACCTGTGGGACCAGCCCGAGGCGAAGGAGTCGTTCCGCTACGCCGCCCGGGTCGCCCACGCCGCGGGGCGTCGCGTCGCGCTCACCCTGTCGGACAGCTTCTGCGTCGAGCGCCACCGAGCCGATTTCCTGCGCCTCGTCGACGACGAGGTCGACATCCTCCTGGCCAACGAGCAGGAGATCTGCGCCCTGTACGAGGTCGACGACTTCGACGCGGCCCTCCAGCGGGTGAACCACCACTGCGAGGTGGCCGCGCTCACCCGGTCGGCCAAGGGGTCCGTGGTGGTGAGTGGCGACGAGGTGCACGTGGTCGACGCCGTACCGGTGCCGACCGGGGTGGTCGACACCACCGGTGCCGGTGATCTCTACGCTGCGGGGTTCCTCTTCGGATTCACCCACGGCTACGACCTCGGGACCAGCGCGCGCCTCGGTGCCGTCGCCGCCGCCGAGGTCATCGCACACCTCGGCGCGCGGCCCCAGGTCTCGCTCGCCGCGCTCGCGGCCGACCTCCTGGGCTGAAGGGCTGAGCGACCCGTGCGGCTGCCCCGGTTCCGCACCGGCGACCCGCAACTCGACGCCGAGATCGCCGCCCTGGTCGAGCAGGTCGGTGGCACGGTCCACGACGACCTGATCTTCGAGATCATCGCCTCGGCACTCCTGCTGGCGCGCGACGGCGTCGATCGGGGTGACCTGAAGATGGCCAACGCCACTCTGCAGGAGCTGCGCCAGGCTTTCGCGACCTTCGCGCCCTACCGCGCCACGCGCAAGGTGGGCATCTTCGGCTCGGCCCGCACCGAACGCGACGATCCCCTCTACCAGCAGACGGTGCGTCTCGCCCAGGCCATGGCGGCGCGCGACTGGATGGTGATCACCGGGGCGGGACCGGGGATCATGGAGGCCGGCATCGAAGGTGCCGGCGCCCGGAACGCGTTCGGTGTGGCTATCCGCCTCCCCTTCGAGTCCCCGACGAGCCAGCTCGTCTCCGACGACCCGAAGCTGATGCGCTTCCGGTACTTCTTCACCCGCAAGGTGACGTTCCTCAAGGAGTCCGACGGGTTCGTGCTCGTGCCCGGTGGCTTCGGGACGATGGACGAGGCCTTCGAGCTGCTGACCCTGGTGCAGACCGGCAAGGCGCCGCCCGCCCCGATCGTGCTGCTCGACGTCCCCGGCGGTACCTACTGGTCCACGTGGCACGACTTCGTCCGGCGGGAGGTGCTCGACCGGGGCTACGTATCGGCCCACGACCTCTGCTTCGTGCGGGTGACCGACGACGTCGAGGCGGCGGTCGACGAGCTGGTCGGCTTCTTCGCCAACTACCAGTCGCTGCGCATGGTGGCCGGGCGGCTCGTGCTCCGAATGCGGAACGCGCCCGACGGCGCCGAGCTCGACGCGCTCAACCGGGACTTCGCCGACATCGTGGTGCGCGGACGGATCGAGCGGATCGACCCCACGCCCGCCGAGGAAGCCGACCAGGACGGTCTCGACCTGGAGCGGCTGCTCGTGCCCTTCGACCGGCGCAGCTACGCACGTCTGCGCGAGTTGATCGACCGGATCAACGGGCGTCCGTCCCACCGGTGACCGGCGGGGCCGCCCGCTCAGAACTCCTCGGGCTCCCCGCCCAGCGCACGGATCGCCCGCTCGACCGCACGGCGCGCCTGGAGCAACTTCTTCTCGGTCACGGCGGCGGCGGCGTCCCCACCGGCCGCGTCCCGCAGGCTGTCGTAGGCCAGGTCACGTAGGCGCTCCTCGATCCCGCGGAGCTCGACGACGATCTCCTCCTGGGCGCTCACCGGTCGCCCTCCGGGACCAGCGCGGCGGCAAGCAACTCCGCAGGGTGGCGGACGTCGAGGCCGGCTGCGCGCAGGTGCATCAGGCATCCCGGGTTCCCGGAGGCGACCACCGGCGCATCCCCCCCGACGGCACGGATCTGCTCGACCTTGCGGTCCCGCACTGCGCCGGCGAGGCCCGGCTGGAGCAGGGCGTAGGCCCCGCCGGCTCCACAGCACAGGCCGTCGTCACCAGGCTCGACGAGCGTGTACGCCGGGCCGAGGACGGTCCGCACCGCAAGGTGGGCGCGCTGCACGTGGCGGAGATGGCAGGGGTCCTGGATTACGACCGTGGTACCCGTCTCCCGCAGCACCAACGGGGGCTGCGCAGCGAGCCACTCCGAGAAGTCGACCACCCGGGCCGCGAACGCA
>JBJSXO010000088.1:0-4075 GCA_046086425.1 Actinomycetota bacterium
AATTCGAGCGCGCCGGCGTTTGGCAGGAAACGCCTCACGCCTGCGAAGTCGACGCTCTCGTGATCGGTTGCCGCAGCGATCACCTCAAAGCCGGCGTCGCGCAACGCCCGCGCGATCTCCTGCCCACCCCGGTCGTCCGGACCGGGTGTCGCGATCACCACGCGATAGCTCCGCCGCATCGGGCTGCACGTTAGCGAGGCCGACCCGGCGGCTGCCCGTCCGTGGCGCCCGGGCCGGTGCCCGATCGCCCCCCGGCGCCGACCACAATGGTCGGGTGCCGATGTCCCGGGCCGACCGCAAGCTGCTCGTCGTCACCTCCCTGGTGCTGGTCCTCGCTGCGGTGGCATTCGCCGCCGTGCTGGTGCTCGCGACCGGTCGGAGCACGCCCACGAGCGCCGAGGACGGACCCCTCTACGTCGGCCAGCAGGCCGACATCGAACCGCGCTCGACGAGGGCAGCCCGCTCTACTTCGCCAACCCCTTCGGGGGCCGGGGCTTCTGGATGGACCGGGAGAACGGCGCGCTCGTCGCGCTCGACGTGGGCGCATGGCGCGACACTGCGTGCTCGGTGAAGTGGAAGGGCCGGATCGACACCTACGTCGACTGCCGGGGCAATCCCCTCACCCGCGAGGAGATCGCCCGCCACCCGGTAGAGGTGGTCGAGCGCGGCCCGCGTGCCGGCGGCGTGCTCGTGGACCTCGACACCGTGGAACCACCTCCCGGCTCGGGATCGTCGGAGTAGGCGGCGCTCCCGACGGCCGACCCGAGGGGTCAGTCCCGGGCCAGGCGCACCAAGGGCGCCCACTGGAGCAGCAACCGCTTCTCACCGGCGTCCCGGAAGCGCACGACGGCCTCCACGGAGTCACCGGATCCCTCCATGTCGAGGATCACGCCCTCACCGAAGACCTCGTGGGCGACGTCGTCACCGATCTTGAGGCCCATCGTCTCGGCGCCGCGCGCGCCGGGCGGCGGAGCGGGGGGGCGGTCCCGGCGGGCGTCACCCATCGCGGTGGCACCACGGAGCGCGGCGTCCACGAGCTCTTCCCGGTGCTCGCTCCGGCCGCGCCGCGCGCGCCGCTCCCCGACCGTGTGGACGAGCTCTTCGGGGATCTCGTCGAGGAACCGGCTCGGCGGGTAGTAATCGGTTGCGCCGAAGAGGGTTCGGCTCCATGCGTGGCAGAGGTAGAGGCGTTCATGCGCGCGGGTGATGCCCACGTAGCAGAGGCGCCGTTCCTCCTCGAGCTCGTCGGGGTCGCCGAGGCTGCGCACGTGGGGGAAGATCCCGTCCTCGAGACCGGTGAGGAACACCACCGGATACTCGAGCCCCTTGGCCGAGTGCAGCGTCATCAGCGTGACCGCGCTCTGCTCTTCGCCCTCGGCGGTGTCCATGTCCGTGACGAGCGAGACGCTCTCGAGAAACGCCTGCACGCGCGCGAGGCCGCGGGGGATCTCGATCTCGGCACCGTCACCGAAGTCGGCCAGCGCGCTCAGCACCGACGGGTTCCCACCGTCGAGAGCGTCGTCGAACTCCTGGCATACGCCCACGAGCTCGCCGAGGTTCTCGATCCGGCCCACCGACTCGATGGTGCGCTCGGCCTCGAGCTCCGCGAGGTAGCCCGTGCGATGCAGGATCGCCTCCACCGTCGGGCCGACCCCACCCGGCGCCACCTGGACGAACTCCTCCATGAGTTCGAGCAGGTCGCGCACTCCCCCGAGGGCCTTGCCGGTGACGCCCGCCGCCGGGCACTCGCGCAGGGCCTCGCGGAACGGGACCCCGTTCGCCCGGGCGTACTGCTCGACCTTAGCGATCGACGTGTCCCCCACCCCGCGCTTGGGGACGTTGACGATGCGCTTCCAGCTCACCTCGTCGTCGGGATTCACCAGGGCCCGGAGGTACGCGAGCGCGTCCTTCACCTCGCGCCGGTCGTAGAACTTCACCCCGCCCACGACCCGGTAGGGAAGGTTGGCCCGTACCAACGCCTCCTCCACAACTCGGCTCTGGGCATTGGTGCGGTAGAAGATCGCGACGTCGGAGTACCGGTGCCCCTCGGTGTCGGCGAGGCGGCCGATCTCCCCGGCCACGAACGATGCCTCGTCGTGCTCGTCCTCGGCCTGGTACCGGGTCAGCAGCTCACCGCCCACCTGCTCCGTCCAGAGGTGCTTGGGCTTGCGAGCCGCGTTGTTCGCGATGACCGCGTTGGCGGCGTCGAGGATCCGCTGCGTCGACCGGTAGTTCTGGTCGAGGACGATGATCGTCGCGTCGGGGAACTCCTCCTCGAAGCGCATCAGGTTGCGGTAGTCCGCACCGCGGAACCGGTAGATGGATTGGTCGGTGTCCCCCACAACCAGGAGGTTGCGGTGCTCGCGCGCGAGCATCTGCACGAGCTCCCACTGCGCCAGGTTCGTGTCCTGGAACTCGTCGACGAGCACGTGGGAGAAGCGCTGCTGCCACCGGGCGAGCACCTCCGGGTGCTCCCGGAACAGGCGCACCGTGAGCACGGGCAGGTCGTCGAAATCCACGGCGGATGCGTCGAGCAGGCGGCGCTGGTACTCGGTGTACACCTTCGCCAGCGCCCGCTCCGGTGGTGTCATCGCCGAGTCGGCGTACGCCTCGGGGAGCACCAGCTCGTTCTTGAGCGCCGAGATACGGGCGTGCAGCTGACGGGGCGGGAACCGCTTCGGGTCCAAGTTCGCGTCACGCCGGACGAAGTCGACCAGCCGCACGGCGTCGGCCTGGTCGTAGATCGTGAAGGAGGAGCGCATCCCGAGATGCTCGGCTTCGCGACGCAGGATCCGCGAGCACGCCGAGTGGAAGGTGGCGACCCACATCCGTCGCGCCACGGGGCCCACGAGCGCGGCCACCCGCTCCTTCATCTCGCCCGCGGCCTTGTTCGTGAAGGTGATCGCCAGGATCCGGAACGGCGAGACCTGGCGCTCGGCCACGAGGTGCGCGATGCGGCTCGTGAGGACGCGGGTCTTGCCCGAGCCCGCGCCCGCGACCACGAGCAGGGGCCCGTCGGGAGCGATCACCGCCTCGTGCTGGACCGGGTTCAGGCCGCCGAGGAGGTCCGGGGCGGGCACGGAGCCGGGCACGGGAGGCATCGGCGGAAGCGTACAGGTGTTCGATCCGAGGTCCGCGCGGTCCGGACGCCGGGGTCCAGACTGGTCCCGATGCGCGTCGGGATCGACACCGGAGGCACCTTCACCGACCTCGTCACCGACGACGGCCGGGTGGAGAAGGTGCCGTCCACCCCCGACGACCCGGCGCGCGCCGTGGCCGAGGCCATCGCGACACTCGGCCCGGGCCGGCCGTCGGTGCTCACCCACGGGACGACGGTGGCGACGAACGCCCTGCTCGAGGGACGCGGGGCGCCGGTCGCGCTCGTCACCACACGCGGCTTCGCCGACGTGATCGAGATCGCCCGCCAGGACCGCCCGTCGCTCTACGACCTCTGGCGCGACCGCCCCCCACCTCTGGTTCCCCGCGCGCTCCGGTTCGAGACCGGCGGCCGCCTCGACGCTCGCGGGCGCGAGCTCGAGCCGGTCGACGCGATCCCGAAGATCCCCTCCGGGGTGGCTGCGGTCGCCGTGTGCTTGCTCCACGCCGACCTCGACCCGGCTCACGAGCGACAGGTCGCCGAGGTGCTACGGGCGCAGGGGCTCGACGTGACCTGCTCCCACGAGGTCTCGCCCGAGTTTCGCGAGTACGAGCGCACCGTCACCACGGTGGCCAACGCCCGACTCCGCCCGCTCTGCCGCACCTATCTCGAGTCGCTGGGCCCGTTGGCCGACGAGACCCTGGTGATGACCTCGGCCGGCGGACTGGTGCCGCTGCCCGTCGCGTCGGACCTCCCGGCCGCGCTGCTGCTGTCCGGGCCCGCCGGAGGGGTCCGCGCCGCGGCGGCCGTTGCGCACGCCTGCGGGTTCCCCGACGCCGTGAGCTTCGACATGGGCGGTACCAGCACCGACGTGTGCCTCGTGCGCGGCGGTGTCCCCGAGCCCGCACCCACGCGGGTCATCGCCGGCTACCCCATCCGGCTTCCTGCGCTCGACGTGCACACGATCGGCGCGGGTGG
>JBJSXO010000089.1:0-3301 GCA_046086425.1 Actinomycetota bacterium
CCGGAAGTTGACGGTGATGCCCGTGTCCTTCGTGAACTCGTCGAGGATCGGCTTCACGAGCGACTCGGCACGCCCGCTGTAGACGGTGATTGCGCCCGACGCGCCGGCAGTGCCGGTCGAGGTCCCACCCCGGTCGTCGGCGCCGCACGCAGCCGTTGCGGCCACGAAAACCGCCAGTGTCGCCATGAGCTGCGTCCGCAATCGGAACATCGGCACGGGGTCCCCTTGTTCTCGTCGGAGGAAGCCGGACCATCGCCAGCTCCTGTTAGGCATACCTACTATATGGCGTGCCTTACAGCTGCGGGACGCGGGTCGGGGCCGCGTTGCAACGGCCGTCCCCGAGTACGGTGAGCCCACGCACGACCCGCCCGGGCGCGCGCCGAACTGTGGCACAGGAGTTCGCACCCATGACCGCCGATGAGCGCTACATCGTCATCTCCGCCGACACGCATGCCGGCGGCAGCCACGCCCAGTACCGCGAGTACCTCGACGAGCAGTACAAGCCGATCTTCGACGCCTGGCGCGAGAAGTACAAGAACCCGTTCAAGGACCTGAAGGACACCGACCTGCGCATCCGCAACTGGGACACCGGGCGGCGCAACGACGACCAGCACACCGACGGCGTCGTGGCCGAGGTGATCTTCCCGAACACGGTGCCGCCGTTCTTCCCGAGCTTCGTCCTCTTCGCCCGTCCGCCCACCCCCGACGAGTACGAGCTGCGCCACGCGGGCATCCAGGCCCACAACCGCTGGATGGCGCACCACTGCGCGCAGAAGCCCGAGGCCCGCGCGGGGATCGGGCAGATCTTCCTCAACGATATCGACGACGCCATCGCCGACGTCGAGTGGTGCAAGGCCAACGGCCTGCGCGGGGGCGTGCTCATCGGCTCCGTGCCGCCCGACGTGGACTGGATCAAGCCCCTCTACGACCCGTGCTACGACCCGCTGTGGGAGGCGTGCGAGTCGCTCGGCGTGGTGGTGAACTCCCACGCCGGAACCGGCAGCCCTGCGTACCCCTACGCCAAGGCGATGCCGGCCGTGCACGTCAACGAGATGCCCTTCTACGCCCAGCGGCCCCTCGCCTACCTGCTGGTGGCCGGCGTGTTCGACCGGTTCCCGGACCTCAAGTTCGTGCTCACCGAGACCGGCGCCCGGTGGCTCCCCGACTTCCTGCGCAACCTCGACGCCACGATGGCCATGCTGCGCTCCGGGTCCACCGGGGAGATGCGCTTCGAGGGCGGGATCATGCCGCCCAAGTCGGCGTCGGAGTACTTCCAGTCGAACTGCTACATCGGCATGAGCTTCCCGGGGCCCGGCGATGTCAAGGTCGCCGCCGATCGCATCGGCCTCGACCGGGTGATGTGGGGCAACGACTACCCCCACGACGAGGGCACCCACCCGTTCACCCGGGAGCACCTGCGCCAGAGCGTGAGCCAGCTCGCGCCCGAGCAGACCCAGCAGCTCCTCGGCCTCACCGCCGCCAGCGTCTACGGCTTCGACCTCGACGCCCTGCGGCCCGCCGCCGAGCGCTTCGGGCCGACGGTGGCCGAGCTCGCCGAGCCGCTCACCGAGCTGCCCGAGAACCCCAACGAGATCCTGCGCCGCTCCGCGGCCGAGCTCGCCCGGGCCAGCTGACGCTCAGCGCCGGCGCGCGAAGTACTGCTGCCAGCGGTCCGCGGCGGCGGCGAGGTCCGGGCGGTCGGCGAGCACCGGCTGCATCGCCGCCCACGCCTGCTCCTTCTTGTAGGGGACGAACTCGCGGGGGAAGTAGCCGTCGTGGGGCTGGTACGCCTTGAGCACGCGGCGGGCGACCGTGGCCTTGTGCACCTCGTCGGCCCCGTCGGCGAGGCCCATCGTGGGAGCGCCCGCGTACATGTCCTGCAGCGGCGTCAGGTTCGTGGTGCCGAGCGAGCCGTGGATCTGCAGCGCGTCGAAGGAGATCTCCCGCAGCACCCGGGCCATCGTGAACTTCACCCCGGCGATGTCGGTGCGAGCCTCTCCCGTGGAGGACTGGTCGATCTGCCAGGCCGTCTCGAGCACGTAGAGGCGCAGCATCTTGAGCTTGACGTAGCTCTCGGCGATCTTCTCCTGCACCATCTGGTGCTCGGCGATGATCTTGCCGTGCGACTCGCGAGACAGCGCCCGCTCGCACATCATGTCGAGGGCCAGGCGGCACTGCGCGATCGTGCGCATCGCGTGGTGGATCCGCCCGCCGCCGAGGCGCCGCTGGGCGAGCACCTTCGCGCCGTCCTCGGGGCCGAGAAGGTGATCGAGCGGCACGCGCACGTCGGTGTAGACGATGTGGTTGTGGTTGCGCGGCTCGGGCATGATCTCCACCCCCGGCGTCTCGCGCGGCACCACGAACATGCCGTTGGTGCACATCACCAGGAGGATGTCGGCCAGCCGGCCCGCCGAGGTGAACCACTTCTCGCCGTTGATGACCCACTCGTCGCCGTCGCGGACCGCGTGCGTGCGGAACAGGTTGGGGTCCGAGCCGCCCTGGGGCTCGGTCATCGAGTACGCCGAGAACATGTCCTGGTTCAGGAGCGGCTCCAGCCAGCGCCGCTTCTGCTCCTCGGTGCCGTAGGCCGCCAGCAGCTCCATGTTCCCGGTGTCGGGTGCGGCCGAGCCGAACAGCTGGGGCGCCGACGGGTACCGGCCCAGGATCTCGTTGACCAGCGCGAGCGTGAGCTGGCCGAACCCGGGCCCGCCGAGCTCCTCGTCGAGGAACAGCGCCCACAGGCCCTGGTCCTTGATCTCCTGCTGGAGCTCGCGCACGTAGGCCCGCACCGCCGGGTCGGGCAGCCGCACGGCGTGGGGGAAGACGTACTGGAGGGGCTCCGCCTTCTCCTCGCAGAACCGCTGGATCCAGTCCAGCTTCTCCTGGAGCTCGGGCTCGGTGCGGAAGTCCCACGCCACGACGCACTCCTTCCTGGCCCCGGGCCGTGACCGGGGCCGCCCGGCGGGTCCCGCAGGCTACCCAGGTTCGGCCGCGGGCTGCAGGGCGTCGATGACGAGACGCCACGCCACGAAGCCTTCCGGCACGCCCTTCATGTCGAGGGTGCCGGCGGGCACGACCTCGGGCCGCGGGTCGCACCGGGTGTACACCGCGTCCGAGAGCACGACCTCACCGGTGGCGGCCTGGGAGCAGAGTCGGGCGCCCACGTTCACGGTGTCACCGATGACCGTGTACTGGCGGCGACGCTGGGTGCCCATGTGGGCGGCGACGACCTCACCGGAGTTGAGGCCGATCCCGAAGCGCAGCTCGGGCAGGTCTTCGCGCGCGAGCATCTCGAGCAGCC
>JBJSXO010000090.1:0-3597 GCA_046086425.1 Actinomycetota bacterium
GTGAGCGCCACCGCGCCCGGCGGCGCGCCCGGAGGCGTGACCGACGCCTCGAACGAGGTGGTCACCCCGGTGGCGAGCGGCCCGGCGCTGCGGGTGCGCAAGTCCCAGACCTCGGGGACGCCCTCGGAGGTCGGGGACGTCATCTCCTACGCGATCGTGGCGACCAACGTCGGGAACGTGACCTTGGCCAACGTCACCGTGGCCGACCCCACCGCCTCGGTCGGGACCTGCACGCCGGTGCTCCCGGTGGGTGCGCTCGAGGCGGGCGCGGCGATCACCTGCACCGCGTCCCACGCCGTCACCCAGGCCGACATCGACGCCGGCGTGGTGCGCAACACCGCGACCGCGCAGGGCACCGCTCCGGGCGGGGTGACGGGAAGCGACGACAACGCCGCCACGGTGACCCAGACGGTGCGGCTGGTCACGACCATCGAGGGGCCGACCCCCGCGCCGACGACCGCCGGGCAGGTCGTCTACTACACCGTGCGGGTCGAGAACGTGGGCAACACGACCGTCACCGATGTCGTGCCGCAGGTCGACGGCCTGGTGCTGTCGACCTGTGTCCCGGCGGTGCCGGCCACGCTCCTGCCGGGCGAGGAGCTGGTGTGCCAGGCCAACCACACCGTCTCGGCCGCGGACGTGAGTCAGGGGACGGTCGACGTGAGCGCCACGGCAGCCGGGACCGGGGTCGAGGGTGACGTCACGAGCAACCGCGCGTCGGAGTCGACGTACCTGCCCGGGCGGGCCCCGACGCCCTCCTCGGGCCTCCTCGCCTTCACCGGCAGCCACGCGGGTTGGGTGGCCGCCGTGGGCGTCGTCGCCGTGGCGATCGGCACGCTGCTCGTGCTGGTGATCCGTCGCCGACGCCGCCGGGAGTAGCGCCCGGGCGTCACCTCACCGGTCACCCCAGGGGAACGAGGTCGCTCCCGCGCGCCACGTGAAGCAGGTCGCGCATGAACGTGCGCGGCACTGCGGTGCTCTCGTCCGGGTCGGCGCCGTCGATGCCCTCGACGCGGAGGTCGGTGACGAACCGCACCGGGTCGCCGTCCCGAGCCCTTGACCCGGTGTGCGAGGATGTGGGGGACGACGGACAGGACGTCCGTCGGTACGACACACGCACAGAGGCGGGACCAGATGGGACGCGACGCAGCGCTCGCACGACCGGGGGCGGCCCGTGCCGCCGTGCGACTGGTGCTCCTCGGGGCGCTCACGGCTGCGGTGCTGGTGCCGGCGGGACGTGCGGCCACGCCCGCCGAGGCCTGGTCGGCGTCGGGCACGACCGTGGCGGGTCAGCCGCCGAGCTGGGGGTCGGGCGCCGCCCAGCTGTACCGGCCCGAGTCGGCGGTCGTCGACGGGTCGGGCAACACCTACGTCGCCGACGCCTTCAACCACCGGATCCAGCGATGGGCGCCGGGCGCAACCTCGGGGGTCACGGTCGTCGGCGGGAACGACTGTGGTCCTGCCGCCAACCAGCTGTGCTACCCGAGCGGGGTGGCGTTCGACGGGTCCGGCAACCTCTTCGTCGCCGACACCGGCAACCTGCGGGTGCAGCGGTTCGCGCCGGCCGGCGCCGCGTTCGCGACCTCGGGCACGACCGTGGCCGGCGGCAACGGCTGGGGCACCAACGACAACCAGTTCAAGGCGCCGTGGTCCGTGGCGCTCGACAGCGTCGGCAACCTCTACGTCTCGGACTCCAACAACCAGCGGGTGCAGAAGTTCGGCTGGGACTCGTTCAACCTGACGTTCTCGGTCGGCGGGCTGACGATCATGGGTGGCAACGGAGCCGGGTCGGGCGCCAACCAGCTCTCGTACCCGCGCGGGCTGGCCATCGACTCCTTCGGCAGCGTGTACGTCGCCGACGAGTCGAACGGCCGGATCCAGCGCCGGACGGGGGACGGGACGGTCACCACCGTGGCGGGCGTGAGCGGATATTCGGGCAACACCGCCACCTACCTGTCGTATCCGCGCGGTGTCGCCGTCGATTCCTCCCTCAACCTCTACGTCGGGGACACGCTCAACAACCGGGTGCAAAAGTTCACCTGGACCGGCTCGTCCTACGGCGCGTCGCCGCCGGTGGGCACGA
Organism: Actinomycetota bacterium; assembly: GCA_046086425.1. Classification (GTDB taxonomy): domain Bacteria; phylum Actinomycetota; class Acidimicrobiia; order IMCC26256; family PALSA-555; genus CAIUKV01. The sequence goes on from JBJSXO010000090.1 coordinate 2,084, forward strand.
CGGTGGCAGGCGGCAACGGCTCCGGCACCGCGGCCAACCAGCTCATCGGGCCGCGCGGCGTGGCCGTCGACTCGTCGGGCGCCCTGTTCGTCACCGACTTCGACAGCGCCCGGGTGCAGCGGTTCGCGGCGGGATCGACCTCGTCGACCAACGCGACGACCGTGGCCGGGAGCAGCCCGAGCTGGGGCGCGGGCGCCGGCCAGCTCTGGGACCCGCAGGGCAGCGCCGTCGACGGGTCGGGCAACCTCTTCGTGGCGGACGCCAGCAACCACCGGGTCCAGCGCTGGGCGCCGGGCGCGACCTCGGGCACCACGGTGGCCGGTGGCAACGGCTACGGCAGTGGGGCCAACCAGCTGGCCTACCCCACGGGCGTGGCGCTCGACGGGTCCGGCAACCTCTACGTCGCCGACTTCCTCAACCACCGCGTGCAGCGGTTCGCCTGGAACGGGTCGAGCTACTCCACATCGGGGACGACCGTCGCGGGGACCGGCGGCGCCGGAGGCGGCACGGACCAGCTGTTCTACCCGTTCGCCGTGGCCTTCGACGCCGGGGGCAACCTCTACGTGAGCGACGGGGCGAACGCCCGGGTGCAGCAGTTCGCCTGGAACGGCTCGACCTTCGCCACCTCGGGCACCTCGGTGGCAGGCGGCGGGACCGAGGGCTCCGGGGCGAACCAGCTCTCGTCGCCCCGGGGCATCGCCCTGGACGCCACCGGCAACCTGTTCGTGGCCGACCAGGGCAACGCCCGGGTGCAGAAGTTCGCCCGGAGCGGCTCGACCTTCGCGTCGTCGGGCACCACGGTGGCCGGGGGCAACGGCCCCGGCCTGGACCCGAACCAGCTGAGCTCGCCGGGGGGCGTCGCGGTGGACGGCATGGGCAACCTCTACGTGGCCGACACCTACAACGACCGCGTGCAGCGCTGGGCCCCGAGCGCGACGTCGGGCACCACGCTCGTCGGCGCCGCCGGACCCGGGTCGGGCGCGAACCAACTCACCCGTCCGTGGGCCGTGACCCTCGACGTCGCGGGCAACCTCGTCGTCACCGACACCGAGAACTACCGGGTCCAGCGGTGGGCGGGCAACCCCGAGGCACCGACGATCGGGACGGTGACCCCGTCGGGGACCTCGGCGTCGGTGGCCTTCACGCCCGGCGACCCCGGCGGCGCGGCCCCCAAGTACGGGGGCGTGTGCACCTCGACCAACGGGGGCACCGCCCGGCTGACGGCCGATGCGGCGTTGACGACCAGCTCGCCGGCCCCGGTCGTGGACCTCACGCCGGGCGGTGTCTACACGTGCGCAGCGTTCGCGGTGAACAGCGCCGGCACGTCGTCGGGCTCCTCGGCATCGGCGTCGTTCACGGTCCGACCCGCCGCGCCGACGCTGGGCGTGGTGACGCCGTCGGGCACGTCGGCATCGGTCGCGTTCACCCCGGCCACGGGGATCGGCGCCGGTACCTCCTTCACCGCGACCTGCGCGTCGTCGAACGGTGGCACCACCCGCGCCACGAGCGGCTCG
>JBJSXO010000091.1:0-6575 GCA_046086425.1 Actinomycetota bacterium
GGAACGACGACGGGGCCGGCCTTCGGGCCGGCCCCGATCGCGTCCGGGCCCCGCTCGTGATCGTCTCGAGATCGTCACGACCTGCGGACGTCCCACCCGCGGTCCCACGCCCTAGGCTGACCCACCGGTGGGCCCTGGATCCGACCTCGCCCGCGGCCCGGAGCCACAGCCGGCCGGTCCGCCCTGTCCGCTGTGCCGGCGCCGCGACGTGCGCCAGTGGAAGCGGGGGGACCTCGTCGCTCCTGCGCCCGAGGACCTCGCCATCACCGACCGGCGCTACGGGACCACGCTGGCGCTGTGGGCGTGCCCGTGCGGGTTCCGCTTCGCCGATCTCGCGGCGGTGCCCGACCTGACCTCGCTCTACGGCGTGCTCGACGACCCGGCCTACGAGGACGGGCACGAGACCCGGCTCGCGCAGCAGCGCGTCCTGCTCGAGCGCCTCCGGGCGAGCGCCCCCGCAGCGTGCACGTTGCTCGACGTGGGGGCGGCCAACGGCCTGCTCGTGGAGGCCGCGACCGCGGCCGGGATCGACGCGGTGGGGGTCGAGCCGAGCGCCTCCCTCGCCGAGGCCGCGCGCGCCCGGGGGTTCGACGTCCGCACCGGGGTGCTGCCCCGATCTGATCTCCTCGCCCGGCGCTTCGACCTCGTGACCTGCGTCGACGTGGTCGAGCACGTGGCCGACCCGGTCGGGCTGCTCGAGGCCTGCCGGGCGCAGCTCACCGAGGACGGCCGGCTCCTCGTCGTCACGCCCGATGCCGCCAGCCTTGCCGCTCGCCTGTTGGGACGGCGATGGTGGCACCTGCGGGTCGCCCACGTGGGCTACTTCACCCGCCGCACCCTCACCGACGCACTCGGGCGCGCGGGTCTCGACGCGGAAATCTGGTGGCGGCCGGGCTGGGTCTTCGAGACCGGGTACCTGGTCCAGCGGGTGGGCTCGTACGTGCCCCCGGTCGCCCGGGTCGCGGACCGCTGGGGTGACCGCCGTCTGCTGCGCGCGTCGGTGCCGCTGAACCTCTTCGACTCCTGGGGGGTCATCGCCCGATGCCGACGCTGACCACGACCGGCGCGCGCCGGTTCGTGGCGGCCTGGGCCGCAGGGTCGGCGCTGGCGACCGGGTGGTTCGCCTGGATCGTCACGGCGGGGTCGGGCGAACTCCTCCGGCGCGAGCGGATCAACAGCGACTTCTACGAGTCCCAGGCCCGGGCGTTGCTCCACGGCCGGCTGTCCATCCCGGCGCAGGCCCTCAACATCGAGGCCTTCTTCCACGACGGCAAGGCCTACACGTACTTCCCGCCGCTGCCCGCGCTGTTCCGGATCCCGGTGGTTGCGGTCACCGACCGCTTCGACGGCCGGCTGACCGCGCTCTCGATGCTCGTCGCGTTCGTCGTGGCCCTGAGCGCGATCGGGATGCTGGTCTGGCGCGTGCGCGCGCAGATCGGTGGTGCGCGGATGCTCGGACGGGCCGAGACCGTCGCCGTGGCGCTGCTGGCGCTGCTGGTCGGTGTGGGCACGCCACTGTTCTTCGCGGGGAGCCGGGCCTGGGTGTACCACGAGTCGGGACTGTGGGGCGCGGCTTTCGCGCTGTGCGCGTACGACCAGGTGCTCGCGTACCTGATCGGCCCGACCGCCCGCCGCCTCGCGCGCGCCGGCGCGTTCGCCGACGCCGCGATCCTGACCCGGGTCACCATCGGTTCGGGCCCGGCCGTGGCGCTGGGAGTCGTGGCCGCGGCCGTGCTCGCCGCTCGCCTGCTCCCGCGCCTTCGTCCCGCGGTGCGTCGCCTCGGCGTGTCCGATGCAGTGGCCCGCTCGCCCCGGTCGTGGGCGGGCCTCGTCGCCGCGTCCGTGCTCCCGGTGGCGGGCTACGCCGCGGTCAACTGGGCCAAGTTCGGCACCTTGTTCGGGGTCCCGATCGACCAGCACGCCCAGAACTTCGTCGACCCCCGGCGGCGCCGGGTGCTGGCGGCGAACGACGGCACGCTGTTCAGCCTGCGAGGGATCCCGACCCACGTGGTGGCGCTGCTGCGCCCCGACGCCGTCGGGTTCCGGTCCCAGTTCCCCTGGATCGGCGTCCCGGAGTGGCGCCCGACCGCGTTCTTCGGGCTGCTCTTCGACGCGCGCCAGCCCATGATCAGCGTGACGGCCGCGATGCCGCTGATCGTGGCGCTCGCCGTGGTCGGCGCCGTCGTGCTCGTGCGTCGCCGCACGCTCGCCCCACTGTGGCCGGCGGTGATCGGGGCTGCCGTGGTGCTGCCACTCACGTGGTCGTTCCTTTACGTCGCCCAGCGGTACACCATCGACGTGCTCCCACTGATGGTCCTCCTGGCCGCGCCCGGGTTCGTCGTGGTCACGGAGACGGTCGTGCGGCGCTCGGGCGTCTGGCGCCGGGCCGCGGTGGTGGTGCTCGCAGTGGTCGTCGCCGCCGGGTGCTGGACCGGGGTGGCCGTCGCCCTCGAGTACCAGCGGGTGCTCGCCCCGGTCGTCCCCGACGACCTGCGGGCGGAGTACGTCGACTGGCAGTCCGACGTCGGCGCGCGGCTCGGGACCCCACCGGTGCCCGTGCTGCGGGGCACGCGGCTGCCCGCTCCTGCGGGCCGCAACACCGTGTTCGTGCTCGGCGACTGTGGCGCGCTGTACGTCTCGGACGGAACGGAGTGGCACGGTGTCGAGCGCACCGAGGCTGGCGGCCGGCACCGCCTCGCGGTCCGGATCGCGCCGCCGGCGGTGGGCACCGTGGTGCCGGTCATGCGGGTCGGGACCGGCCCGGGTGCCGTCACCGTCGGCGTGCGCGCCCGGGCCGACGGCACGGCGGTCGTCGTGGTGCCCGAGCGCGGCCTGCGCGGCCAGCCCTTCCGACCGCAGTGGGGAAGGGTCGCAGTGTTCGACGTCGTCGTCGACGACGTGCTCGGCCAGCTGCGGGTCGACCGGGACGGCGCGGAGCTGCTCGGGGTCGACTACGCCGGACCCGTGGCGCCGGTCACGCTCGCCCCCGACCTTTCCGACCTCCCCGACGCTCACGACGGCGCGCGCCCGCCGCCACGGGTGGTGCGCCTCCCGACCCCGACCCCGGTCTGTCGGGAGGTCGTCGGACGGGCCGGCTGAGCGGAGCCGGGTGCACCCGTGCCGCGAGGGGGCGCGCGGAGGCGTGCGGGGGCGCTAGGAGTACTGGACGCGCACGTGGCGCGCGTAGCGCACCGGGTCGACGACCACGTCCTCGAGCACGTGGTAGTAGTCGGTCTGGATGTCCATGAGGCGCATCGACTCCACTGCGAGCACCGGCAGGTCGGCCACGGGGGTGCCGGGCAGGTCGCGCAGCACCAGCGTGCCCTCGACGCGCTCGCAGGTGCGTGGCTTCACCGTCTGGTGCAGCGTGACGAGGAACGGGCCAGCATCGAAGCCCTCACCCGACACCGCGGGCAGGAACTTGTACCAGAACTGCAGCACCTCGTAGGGCTCGGGCACCACGAGCTCTCCGGTCACGGCGGCGGTCATCTCGATGATGGTGACGCCCTGGCGGGTGACGCTGGCGGTGAGGTGGTCGCCCTCGCGTGCAAAGACCATGTCGGCGAGCTTCTTTGGTTCGCCGTAGGTCTCGCGGCTCGGGCTCACCGCGGTCTCGAGGTCGATGGGCATGACGGCGCAGAACTGCCCGAGCCGGTCGCCGAACATCGCGTCGAGGTTGACGGAGCCGACGATCTCGTGCAGGTGGCCGTCGAACTCGATGCGGGTGAAGTGCACCCGAACCCGCGGCTCGGCCGGCGGGGTGAGCGGCGGCGGCAGCACGGCCGCGTGCACCTCGGGGTCGGTGAGGTAGACCACCTCGAGGCGGGCGTTGGGCGGGTACTCCACGACGGTGTCGCCGTGGCCGCTCGGGGGCGTCTGGACCCAGCGGTTCTCGGGCATGGTGGCTCCTCCGGGATGACGGGTGCTCAGGCGTCGGTGAGGCTGGCGCCGGCCTCGGCGCCGGTGAGCCAGGGCCGGCCCACCGCGCGGAACGGCGCCCACTTCTCGGCCGTCGCCGGGTCGGTCTGCCCGAGGTCCTCGGGCGTCGGGCCGATCCGCTCGGCGATGGGGGTGAGCGCCGCAAGGTCGAAGCCGTAGAAGTCGACGTGGTTGAGCCCGAGGATCCGGGCGGTCTCGTCGACGGGGATGTCCCAGAACCGCGACCGGAGGAACTCGCGGGTGTAGGGCCAGGTGCCCTCGGGGTGGGGGAAGTCGTTGCCCCACATGATGTTGTCGACACCGATCTCGTACCGGCGGCCGAGCTCGCGGCGGCGGGTGTTCGACGCGCCGATCTTGACGTTGCGGTCGAAGTACTCGCTCGGCAGCATCGTGAGGGTCCCGCGGGTGCCGACCATCTTGCGCATGCCGTGCTCGCGCGTCGCCATCATGTCGGCCCGCCACAGGAAGTCGGCCGCCCAGAAACAGCCGGCCTCGGTCACCGCCATCTTGAGGCGGGGGAAGCGCTCGAAGACGCCGGTGAGCAGCATGAACCACAGCGGACGCGCGGTGTAGAAGATCGTCTCGTAGCCGTAGACGCTCATCCAGCCCGGCACCTCGCCGTACTCCTCCTGTGGTGCGGGACCGGAGTGGCAGTGCACGGGCAGGGATCGCTCCTCGCACACGGCCCAGACGGGGTCGTAGCGGTAGCTCGTGTAGGACTCGTGGTCACCCCAGCGCGGCGGGATGATGATCCCGCCGGTCAGGCCGTCGTCGTGGGCGCGCTCGATCTCGGCGATCGCCGCGTCGACGTCACCCAGGATGGGGGCCACGATCAATCCGGCGCGGCGTTCCGGGCTGTCCTGGCAGAGCTCGGCGGCCCAGCGGTTGTAGGCCCGGGCGCCGGCGAGGAGGTGCTCGGCGTCGCGGGTCGCGACGGGGATGAACCCGGCGCCGAACGGCGCGCCCATCGTCCCGGTGGCCGCGTCGGGACCGGGGAACATCACCTCGGCGACGACGCCGTCGTTGTCGAGCTCCTTGTCGCGCGTCGCCGCGTCCCACCCGCCCCGCAGGCCGATCTCGTGGAGGCTGTTGCCCTCGTCGTCGAGGCCGAACCACTCCTCCTTGAACTCCTCGTCGCCGACGAAGGGCGACGCCTCGGCGTCGCTGCGCCGGGCGTCGATGAGGGCCTGGCGCTCGGCGAGCTCCTCGTCGAAGGCGGCGCGGTACTGCGGGTCGAGGTAGTCGCAGTACACGGGCGAGTTCGGCCCGGCGTGGGTGTCGGACGAGATGACGACGTACTGGCGCACCGGCGGCCCCCCTGGCTCGGATGCGTCATTGTGGCGCGTCCGCCAGCCCGGCGCACCCCCCCTGGGGGGACGGGGGCGGAGGCCCGGCGTCGGGTCGGACTCAGACGTTGCGCACCACACTGGGCCGGAAGGCGAGGCTCTGCGCGCCGGGCGGCACCGCGTCGAGCCCCGCCTCGACCGCGGCGACCTCGGGGCCGCACGCGGCGGCGAGGGGGGCGAGGCGCTCGAGGTCGAAGCCGTACACGGCGGCGGCGTTGCCGCCGAGCATCGCTGCGACCTCGACCTGGGGCACCCCGGCGAAGGTGAGCCGGATCGCCTCCTTGGAGAACGGCGCCGTGCCCTCGAGGTGCGGGTAGTCGCTGCCCCACATGATCTGCTCGACGCCGATGTGCTCGCGCCGCAGGCAGTCGTCGCGGTGCAGGAAGCTCGCGGCCACGGCGCAGTTCGAGTGCCAGTACTCGCTCGGCATCTTCTCGAGCAGCTGCGGCTCGACGAAGCGCAACTCACCGATGTTGCCCGCGGCGATCTGCGGGTAGAAGCCGTCCATCGTCATGAGGGCCTGGCGGATCCAGTTGCTGCCCTGCTCGGCGAGCACGAGCCGCAGCGCCGGGAAGCGGTCGAAGACGCCGCTCATGATGAAGGCCCACAGCGGCCGGTGCGAGAACCAGGACGCCTCCATCAGCCAGATCGACAACGACGCCGGGTAGTCGCCGTAGTCGGGGGCGTGGCTGCCGGTGTGGGCGTTGACCACCACGCCGCGTTCCTCGCACGCCCGCCACACCGGGTCGTAGACCGGTGCGTGCAGTGGTGCGAGTGCGGAGTCGGGCGGGACGCCGGGCAGCAGGATCCCGCCGCGGAGGCCGTGGTCGGCGATCCAGTGCACGTCGGCCACCGCGTCGTCGATGTCGTTGAGGAAGATCTGGCCGATCCCGGCGCGCTGGTCGGGGAACTCGTCGCACCACGCGGCGAGCCAGCGGTTGTGCGCGCGCAGTCCGGCGAGGCGCAGCTCGTACTCGTCGGGTGACGGGGTGAGTGCGACGAGACCTCCTCGCGGGAAGAACGGGGGGATGGTGTTCGGGTAGAGGATCTCGGCGACGATGCCGTCGGCCTCGAGGTCGCGCATGCGGCGCGTGCTGTCCCAGTTCCGGTCGGCGTCGTCGCGGACCAGGTCGCCGTAGGGGCTCACGTACGAGTCGGCCCATGCGTCGAACTCGTCGTGGTAGCGGGACTCGAGGAAGGGCCGGTAGTCGCGGAGGTCGGCGCCGGCATGACAGTCGGCCGAGATCACGATGTAGCGGTCGGCGGGGGTGGGCAACGTCACGGTGTTCG
>JBJSXO010000092.1:0-5070 GCA_046086425.1 Actinomycetota bacterium
ATCTGGTCCGGGTCGAAGAGGGGTAGGACATGACGATCAAGATCCACGACCTCAAGCCGGCCCCCGGCCAACACCGTGACGCCAAGCGCGTCGGACGCGGCATCGGCGGCAAGGGCGGAAAGACCGCCGGCCGCGGCAGCAAGGGCCAGGGCGCCCGGAACAACATCAAGCCGGGGTTCGAGGGTGGCCAGACCCCGCTGCACCGCCGGGTCCCGAAGGCCAAGGGCTTCCGTAACCCGTTCCGGGTCGAGTACCACGTGGTGAACCTCGACGCCTTCGAGAGTTTCGCCGCCGGCGCGACGGTCGACCCGGATGCGCTGCGGGCCAAGGGCCTCGTGGCCAAGCGGGGGCTCGTGAAGGTGCTCGGCCGGGGCGACGTCGCCGCGGCCCTCACGGTGAAGGCCCACGCCTTCTCCCAGTCCGCGCGGGACGCCATCCTGGCCGCGGGCGGCACGGTCGAGATCCTCCCGGCGCCGTGGGGCGACCGGCGCCCGCCGGCCGGATCCAACAACGCGCTGACCAATCGCTGACCCCCATTCCGAACGAGTCCGCCCCGGCCCGGCCTCCTGGGCCATCGGGTAGGCTCACCGGGCCCTTCTCCCGGGCGATCCCGCTGGAGCCGCACGCGCCATGCTGTCCCGCCTCCGGAACATGTTCCGGGTCCCCGACCTCCGGAACAAGATCCTCTTCACGATCCTGATCATCGCCATCTACCGGATCGGCGCGCACCTGCCCGTGCCGTACGTGGACTTCGGAGCGGTGAAGGACCTCCAGCGGAACGCCGAGCAGAACGGCGGCGTGGTCGGCCTCCTCGACCTGTTCGCGGGGGGTGCGATCACGAACGTGGCGATCTTCTTCCTCGGGATCATGCCGTACATCACGGCATCGATCATCATGCAGCTCCTCGGAGTGGTGATCCCGAAGCTCGAGCAGTGGCAGCAAGAGGGCCAGGTCGGCCAGAAGAAGATCACCCAGTGGACCCGCTACCTCACCATCGGCCTCGCCGTCGTGCAGTCGACAGGCTTTGCGTTCGCGCTGCACCAGGGGAACAGCACGCTCTTCAGTGGCTTCCAGGGACAAGACCTCATCCCCGACTGGTCGCTGGGGACGGCATCGTTGATCGTCCTGACCTGGACCGCCGGAACCGCACTCGTGATGTGGCTCGCCGAACTCATCACGCAGCGGGGAATCGGCAACGGGATGTCCATCCTCATCTTCGCCTCGGTGGTATCACGCCTGCCGGCCCAGGGGAGCGCGGTCTGGGCCGAAGGCTCCCGGGCCCAGTTCTTCACGATCATCCTCATCGGCCTCGCGATGATCGTGAGCATCGTCTTCGTCGAGTCGGGGCAGCGCCGGATCCCGGTGCAGTTCGCCAAGCGCGTCGTGGGCCGTCGCATGTACGGCGGCCAGAGCACCTATATCCCCCTGAAGGTGAACCAGTCTGGCGTGATCCCGGTAATCTTCGCGAGCTCGATCCTGGCGTTCCCTGCGCTGATCGCGTCGACGCTGGGGAACGGCGCGCGAGGCGTGCAGAACTGGATCAACGACAACCTGGTCACGAGCCAAGGCTTCTTCTACATCACCTTCTACACGCTGCTGATCATCTTCTTCTCGTACTTCTACACAGCGATCGCGTTCAACCCGCAGCAGCAGGCCGACATCATCCGGAAGCAGGGTGGGTTCATCCCTGGGATCCGTCCCGGACCGCCGACCGAGCGCTATCTCGCCAAGGTGCTCAACCGCATCACGCTGCCGGGATCGTTGTTCCTTGCGGTCATCGCCATCACTCCGCTGCTCGTGTTCGCGATCTGGGACATCAGCCAGTTCCCGTTCGGCGGTACCTCGCTGCTGATCACGGTGGGCGTCGCCCTCGAGACCATGAAGCAGATCGACAGCCAGCTGATGATGCGCAACTACGAAGGATTCCTCAGCTGAGGCGCGCGACGTGAGCAGTCGAGGCCCCCGCGTCGTGCTGCTCGGCAAGCAGGGTGCCGGGAAGGGAACCCAGGCAGTGCGGGTTGCCGAGCACTACTCCGTGATGCACCTCGCCACCGGGGACCTGTTTCGGGCTGCGTCGCGCGAGGGCACGCCCCTGGGTGTGCAGGCCCGTGAGTACATCGATCGCGGGGAGTTGGTTCCCGACGAGATCGTGATCGGGGTGGTGCGGGAGCAGATCGAGCGTGATGATCGCGCGCTGGTGAGCGCTGGGTTCGTGCTCGATGGCTTTCCCCGTACCCGGGTGCAAGCCGAGGAGCTCGACGGAGTGCTCGACGGTGATCCGCTCGACATCGTGGTCAACCTCGATGTCCCGACCGAGCTCGTGCTCAAGCGCATCGCGGGCCGGCGGGTCTGCGTGCAGTGCGGCACCACCTTCCACATCGACATGCCGCCCAAGGAGCCGTGGTGGTGTGACAGCTGCGGCGGTCACGTCGTGCAACGCGACGACGACACCGAGGACGCAGTGATGCGGCGGCTCGAGCTCTACGAGATCCAGACGCTGCCGGTGATCCAGTACTACCGGCGGGGGAGCCGGCTCGTGAACCTCGACGGGCAGGGTGACACCGACGCCGTGTTCGCCGCGCTCCTCCAGTCGATCGACGCTCGGATGACGTGCGCATGATCACCCGGAAGAACCGTGACCAGATCGCGCTGATGCGCCGTGCAGGCAAGGTCGTGGCCGAGATGCACGAAAAGTGCACGGCGGCCGCCAAGCCCGGGGCCACGACGCTCGACGTCGATCGGGTCGCCCGAGAGGTCATCGAGCGTCGCAACGCGCGCTCGAATTTTCTCGGCTATCGGGGGTTCCCGGCGGTGGTGTGCACGTCCCCCAACGACGTCATCGTCCACGGGATCCCGAGCGCCACCGTGGTCCTCGAGGAGGGTGACATCCTCTCCATCGACTGCGGCGCGATCATCGAGGGCTGGCACGCCGACGCCGCGCTCACCGTCCCGATCGGCGAGATCGACGACGAGTCGGAGCGGCTCATCAGCGTCACCCGCCAGTCGCTCTGGGCGGCCATTGACCAGGTGGTGGCGGGGCAGCGGCTCGGCGATATCGGCGCCGCAGTGGAGGGCATCGCCGAGGCCGCCGGGTTCACGGTCGTGCGCGAGTACGTCGGTCACGGCATCGGCACCGCGATGCACGAGGAGCCCCAGGTGCCCAACTACGGCCCGGCCGGGCGGGGCCTCAAGCTCAAGGAGGGCATCGTGCTGGCCATCGAGCCGATGGTGAACGCCGGCGGCCCGGAGACCGAGGTCCTCGACGACGGCTGGACGGTGGTCACCCGCGACGGGCGCCGGTCGGCCCATTTCGAGCACACCATCGCGGTGACCGAGAACGGCCCCGAGGTCCTCACCCTCCCCGACTGAGGCCCCGTGCGGCCCGGTCGGGCCCTCGGTCAGGGTCGCCGCCGGGCCCCGGGGGGCGGCCCGTCCCGTCGATTGCCACGGGTGAAGCCGTTCGTGTAGCCTGGCCAACCGGCCCAAACGCCTCCCGGCGTCCCCGGCGGAGCGTGCTCCGGAGGGTGGCGCTCCGGCGGGTTGGTCCGTTCCGTAATGGAGGTCCACCAGGCAGTGGATCTCCGCCCGCGGGAGTTCCAGAGTGACCTTCGACGCGTTCCGGCGCGTCAGATGCAGTAGGTGGTGAACGAGCCCTGGCCAAGCCCAAGGACGACACGATCCTGGTCGAGGGGACGGTGGTCGAGCCGCTCCCCAACGCCATGTTCCGCGTCGAGCTCGAGAACGGGCACAAGGTGCTCGCCCATATCTCGGGCAAGATGCGCATGCACTACATCCGGATCCTGCCGGGTGACCGTGTCCAGGTGGAGCTCACTCCCTACGACCTCAGTCGTGGCCGCATCACCTACCGCTACAAGTAGTCCTGCCGACCGTCCCGACCGTCCCACGATCGAGAAGCGATGAAGGTTCGTCCGTCCGTGAAGAAGATGTGCGAGAAGTGCAAGGTGATCCGCCGGCACGGCCGGGTCCGGGTCATCTGTGAGAACCCGCGCCACAAGCAAGTTCAGGGCTGAGAGGGTCCATGGCTCGAATCTCCGGTGTCGACATCCCGCGCGAGAAGCGCCTCGAGATCTCGCTGACCTACATCTACGGGGTCGGCCGGTCCACGGCGCAACTCGTGTGCGACCAGACCAACCTTCCGCGCGACACCCGCGTGCGTGACCTGACCGACGACGAGGTCGCCCGCTTGCGCGCGTGGATCGATGCGAACCTGAAGGTGGAGGGTGACCTCCGCCGTGAGGTCGCGGCCAGCATCAAGCGCAAGATGGAGATCGGGACCTATCAAGGACTGCGGCACCGCCGCGGCCTGCCGGTTCGCGGTCAGCGCACCCGTACGAATGCCCGCACCCGGAAGGGACCGAAGAAGACGGTCGCCGGGCGCAAGAAGGCCCGTAAGTAACCCGACCGGAGTAGGTACATGGCGAAGCCTCCCGCAGGCGGGCGACGACCCAAGCGGCGCGAACGCAAGAACGTTGCCTACGGCATCGCGCACATCAAGTCGTCGTTCAACAACACGATCATCACCATCACGGACCAGCAGGGGAACACCCTCGCCTGGGCATCGGCTGGCAACGTGGGCTTCAAGGGCTCGCGTAAGAGCACGCCCTTTGCGGCGCAGCTCGCTGCCGAGACTGTGGCGAAGCGCGCGATGGAGCACGGCGTGCGCAAGGTCGACGTGATGGTGAAGGGACCGGGATCCGGACGGGAGACCGCAATCCGGACCATCCAGAACACCGGTATCGAGGTCGTCGGCATCAAGGACGTCACCCCGATCCCTCACAACGGATGCCGTCCCCCCAAGCGGCGCCGGGTCTGAGGAGGCTGCGAGATGGCGCGATACACGGAGGCGGTCTGCCGGCTGTGCCGGCGGGAGCGTATGAAGCTCTTCCTCAAGGGCCCGAAGTGCGACACGATGAAGTGCCCGATCGAGCGCAAGCCCTACCCGCCGGGTCAGCACGGCCGTGGCCGGATCCGCGAGAGCGAGTACATGATGCAGCTGCGCGAGAAGCAGAAGGCGCGTCGCATCTACGGGGTGCTCGAGAAGCAGTTCCG
>JBJSXO010000093.1:0-3396 GCA_046086425.1 Actinomycetota bacterium
CGGTGCCGGTGCGCTTGCCCGCGCGCACGGCCTCCACCGGGTCCTTTGGCGTGGTGCCGGGGCGGTTGGACTGCCACAGGGCGACGTAGAGGTCGTCGTTGCGCCACATCACGCCCTTGGGCATGCCCGTGGTGCCGCCGGTGTAGAGCAGGAGGAGATCGTCGCCGTCGGGGGCGCGCGCCTGCCAGGGTCCGGTGGGTGACGCGGCCGTGAGCGCGGCCTCGTAGGGCGCGCCGGTCTCGAGGGTCACCACACCGTCGTCGGGCAGACCGGCGACCGCCTCGGTGACCACGGCCGCGAAGGCCGGCGCGTGGACGAGGGCCCGGGCCCCGGAGTTCTCGAGCACGTAGCGCACCTCGGCGGCGAGGTACCGGTAGTTCACGTTGAGCGGCGTGGCCCCGATCTTGAACGCCGCGAAGAGCGTCTCGAGGTACTCGGGGACGTTGGTGAGGTCGAGGGCCACCCGGTCCCCGGGCCGCACCCCGGCGGCGTGGAGGTGGGACGCGAGCCGGGCCGCCCGCTCGTCGAACTCGGCCCACGTCATGGTGCGGTCACCGCAGACCACCGCCGGCCGGTCGGGAACCTCCCGAGCGATCGCAGTCCACACCTCGGCGAAGCTCCACCCCGGCATCCGGCGCAGGCTATCGACCCCGGGCGGCGTAGCCTGGAGGGATCGCCGCATCGACCCCCGACCCGACTCCTGCGTCGTCCTCGGCGACGCCCGCCGAGGTGGTGCCCGCGGCCGGGGGTCCGCTGCCGGTGACCGTGCGGGCCGCCGCCGACGCCGCGGCGGAGTCGCTCGGCGACGCCTGGCGGGCTGCCGGCTGGGCCACCCGGGTGCGCAGCCTGCCGGGTGCGGCCACCGAGGCCCTCGAGCGGCTGCTCGACCGGATCGTGAAGACCGCCATCGAGGACCCCGTGCCGGTGCACGACGCCGACCAGGTCGTGGCCCGGCTGGAGACCGATAGCCATCCGCCGCCGTTCGGCGGCGCGCTGCTCCTCGCGCTGGCCGCGCGGTCGCGCCGGACGCTGACGATCGGGCGCCGCGCGGTCCCGTTGGCGCTCACCGCGAAGCTCGGCACCGACGTCGTGGGCTCGTTCCGCCTCGGCGCCTACGAGCTCGAGTTGCTCGCGTCGCAGGTCGTGAACCGGATGCGCGCCGCGCGCGTGCCGGTCGACCCCCGCACCGTTCAGCGGGTCACGGTCAACGCGTACCTCGCCCCCCGACGCCGCCACGACGTGGACGCGCCCCGCCGCAGCGCCGCAGCCCGGCTCGCAGGGATGTGGGTCGGTCGCATCATGGCGGTGGAGCCGGCGGTGGGTCGCATCCGCAAGGCCGCCGAGCTCGTCGACGAGCTCGACTTCGTGGCCGCTCGCCCGCGCCCGTGAACGGAGAGGATCCCTGCGTTCAACCGACGCGCGGGAGCACCTGGTCGACGTAGAGCTGCAAGGACCGCCAGCCCTCGTCGATCGGCATCCCGCCGACGAGCGGGTGCAGGTTCACGAACGCGCCGGGACCCTGGGCGTCGACCCGCTCGACGACCTCGTCGGGCGTGCACACCTGGTAGATGCCCTCGGCCCGCAGCTCCTCCGGGGTGGTCGCGTGGGAGTGCACCGCCGAGGAGATGTCGGGGGTCTGCCACGACGCGTAGGTCGCCGCCTCTTCCATGAAGTACCGGCCGAGCTCGGCCCACGCCTTGTCCGGGTCCTCGGCCACGTGGAGCATGACGGTGTCCTCCCCCGGCATCATGTAGAAGCCCTGGGTGCCGTGCTCCGCGCACTGCTCGTAGTAGTAGGCCTCGAGCCAGGGCATGTGCGCCGCGGCGAACATCGGCAGGCCGTTGCGGGCGGCCCGGCGCGCCGCAGGCTTGCTGGTACCTCCGAGCAGCACGACGGGGTGCGGCTGGGTGAACGGCCGCGGGGTCACGCGCACCGTGGTCCCCCGGTATTCGAAGGGCTCGCCGGTCCACGCCTTGACCAGCGTGTCCACGCACTCGTCCATCAGTGCGCCCCGGCCGTCCCAGTCCTTGCCGTGCGCGGCGTACTCCGACGGCCGGTAGCCGAGGCCGAGGATCGTGGTGAGCCGGCCGCCGCTGGCGTTGTCGAGGACCGCGATGTCCTCGGCGATGCGCAGCGGATCGTGGAGAGGGAGCAGCAGGGCAGAGATGCTCACCCCGATGCTCGCGGTCCGTCCGAAGATCAGGCCGGCCATGACCAGCGGGGACGGGCTCCAGCCGTTCTCGGCGCCGTGATGCTCCTCGAGGGAGATCATGGCGAACCCGTGGTCGTCGGCGTAGCCGGCCATCTCGACGAAGGCGCGGTAGCGCGCGGACATCTCGGTGGGCTCGAGGCCGGGCTGGATGCAGTTGAAGCGAGCGGCAGACATGACCATGGGCGGAGCGTAGCGAGCAGGCCGGGTCGACGGAACCCCACCGGCGGTCGCGGCGTTGGAACGGGGTCGTCCCCCGGACCGAGGAGCACCCGTGACCGACGTGCCGTCGCCACCCGAACCGCGACCCGAACCGCGACCCGAACCGCGGCCCGAACCGCCCGTCCCGACCCGATCGCGGGCCTGGTTGGGGGTGCTCGCAGTGGTGGTCGTCATGGCCCTGCTCACCGGGGCCACGGCGGTGCTGTTCGTCCGGGTCCAGCAGGCCCAGGAGCGCGCCGACGAGGCCGTCGTGCTCGCCGGGAGCCGCAACGACGCCCTCGGCGCCCGCCTCGCCGCTCTCGACGCCACGCTGGCGTCGACCCAGGCGTCGCTCACCACCAACGGTGGTGACGTGGACGCGCTCCGCCGTCAGGTGAGCGCGTTGCGCAAGTGCGTGAACACCGCGCTCGACGTGTGGTCGGCGGCGACCCAGGCGGGGAAGCCCGCCGCGATCACGAAGTGCTGACCGCCGCCGGTCGGCTCAGGCGGCGCCCATGTGGGTGACGCGCCACGCGATCGTCGCTGTCTCGAGCTCCGACAAGCGCTCGATGTCGGTGACGGTCGACCGCAGCTCCTGGGTGATCACCGTTCGCGGACGGCGACGCGCGAGCACCATGGCGAGGTCGCGCAGGTGGGCAAGGTGCTCCGAGGGCGGCGCAGGGCACCGCACGTAGGCGATGGTGCCGTTGCGGCGCAGCTCCCGCTGGAGCGCCCGGACCTCTTGGAGCACCGACGCCGCCCGGATGCGCAGGGCCCGGGGGTCCTCCTCGGCGATGGCTCGGGCGAGCGCGGCGTCGGCCCGCAGCCGCCAGGTGGCGACGTCGACGGGGACACGTCCCGGGGCGATCGTCCCCCGGTCGGAGTGGGCGGCGACCACGAGGGCGGTGACCTTCTTGCCGAACCGGTCGCGCAGCTCCTTGCGGGGGACGTCGTCGCCCAGGGCGTCGACGATCATCGCGGCGATC
>JBJSXO010000094.1:0-4008 GCA_046086425.1 Actinomycetota bacterium
GCCGGCGCCGTTGGGACCGAGCAGCCCGAAGACCGTGCCGCGGTCGATGGTGAGCGAGAGCCCGTCGAGGGCGCGGAGATTGCCGTAGTGCTTCACCAGGTCGGCGACGTCGATGGCGGGGGTCGCCGCGGTCATCAGGACCGGACACTATCGGGCGACATCGCCGCCCCTACCGGTCTCGCCACGCCGCGAACCGGGTGAGGTCGGCAAGGGCCTCGCGGGCCTCCGCGGTGATCGGGGCGCGGTCCAGCGCGCCGAGCGCCTCGTCCACCCGCTGGGCGATGCGCTCCTCGATCTCGCCGACCGCACCGCAGCCCACCAGGAGGTCCTGGATCGCGACCACCGTCGTGGCGTCGAGATCACCCGCGCCTACGCGGTCCAGCAGCGCCCGATCGACGCGGTCGGCCCGGTCGATGCGGCGAACGGCGGCGGCCAGCAGCGGGGTGAGCTTGCCCTCGCGGAGGTCGTCGCCGACTGGTTTGCCGGTCACCGCAGTGTCCCCGAACACGCCGAGCAGGTCGTCGCGCATCTGGAAGGCCTCGCCGAGGGGCAAGCCGACCGCGGTGAACGCGTCGTGCACGGCTGATCCGCCCCCGGCCAGGGCGGCACCGAGGTGCAGTGGCCGTTCGACCGTGTACTTCCCCGACTTGTACCGCTGGATCCGAATGGCCTGGTCCGGGTCGCGGCTGCTGCTCGCGGTGCCGACGAGGTCGAGGTACTGGCCGACACACAACTCGAGGCGCAACTCGTCGAACACTGCACGCGCCGGCGCCGGGATCTCCCCGAGGATCTGATCGGCGTACACGAACGCGAAGTCCCCCACGAGGATGGCCGCCCCTTCGCCGGACCGACGGGCGTCGCCCTGCCACCCCTGCCCGGCGTGACGGTCGATGAAGGCCCGGTGCACCGCCGGCCGCCCTCGCCGCTGGTCGGAACCGTCCATCACGTCGTCGTGCACGAGCGCAAAGGTGTGCAGGAGCTCGAGGGCGGCCCCGGCGTCGACGACCCTCGGGTCGCCGGGGTCGCCCCCGACGCCGACGAAGGCCCAGTGGCAGAACGCCGGGCGCAGTCGCTTCCCGCCCGCCGCGATCAGGGCGCGCAACGCGCCGAGGGGCGCCGCGAGCTCCTGGTCGACGGCCGCCCACCGCTCGATCTCGGCGTCGAGCACGCCGAGGATTCGCGCGTCCACGCGCTGGCCGACCTCGTGAAGGCTCGTGGGGGCCGGCGCGACACGCGGAGAGGGAACCGGTCCGGGCACGGGTCGATGCTACGAGCCCTACCTGGGCCCTGCCGCAGCGCCGGGACGGTCGCTACCCTCGCTTCGATGGCCGAGTTCCTGAGCCCGGAATGGGTCGCCGACCTCGACCGGGTCGCTCGGACGGCGGCGGACCTCACGGACTGCGCCGACGACACGGTGATCATCGAACAGCAGGTCGCCACCGAGACGGGCATCGTGGCGTACCACCTCGTGCTCGGGCCGGGCCCTGCGCGCGTGCATGCGGGGCGAGCACCGGAGGCCGACCTCACGATGATCGCCACCGAGGCAGCGGCCCGACGGATCCATGGCGGCGACGCCAACGCTCAGACCTGCCTGGCCGACGGCACGCTGCGCCTGCGCGGCAATCCCGAAGTGCTCACGCGCCGGGCCTCGGCGCTCAGCCGGGTCGGCGACCTCTTCGCCGCCGTTCGCGCGTAGGCCCGTCGTGCTCCCCTTCGAGCGCCTCCGCGCCCTGGCTCGTCACTCCGGTGACGACCGCTCTCTGACGGACGAAGTAGCCGACTGCCTCGCCCACTTCGACGACGACCCGGCACAACTGGTCCTCGTGTGCCGGCGTTTGCTCGCGCACCATCCCGCCAACGGGTCCCTGTGGTGGCTGTGCGCAAGGGTCGTCGGGGCCGCCGATCCCGCCGCGGCAGCCCGGGATGCGATGCGCACCGTGGCCCGCGACCGCACCAGTGACCGGCTCGCGGCGGTGCTGCCGTTCCCCCACGACGACCCGGTGATGGTGCTGGGTTGGCCCGAAACCGCCGGCGCGGCACTGGCGCAACGCACCGACCTCGACGTCGTGGTCGTGCGGCCCGAGCAGCGCGATCTCGGGTTTCGTCGGCGGCTCGGCGCCGTCGACGGACCGGTGCGCATGGTGAGCGCGACCGAGGCTATGGCCGTCGACGCCTCGCACCTGCTGGTCGAGGCGCGGGTCACCAGCCCCACCACTGCCGTGGTCCCGGTGGGCACCGCCGACCTGCGCGGGAGCCAGCCCGACGCAGCGTTCTGGCTGGTCGCCCCGGTCGACCGGATCCTCCCGGCCCGTCTGTTCGCGGTGGTGGAGGACCACCTCGAGGACGACGACGGCGAGACGCTGGACGTTGCGGCGCTCGACCGGATCGCCGGTCCCGGCGGTCTCGACTCAGCCGAGCGGTTCGTCACCCGCCTCGACTGCCCGCTGGCGCCCGAGCTGCTCCGGATCTGAGCGCTGCTCCACGACCACGCTGCGGGCGGAGACCACCGTCGCCCCTGCGCCGGCGACCGATCCGGCGAGGCTCCGGGACCAGCGCCGGACGAGAAGCTCGCGCAGCGGCCGTCGCGTGAGCGGGACGAGCAGCACCAGGCCCACGACCGCGGTCACGAAGCCCGGGACGAGCAGCGCCAGCGCCGCAGCGAAGAGCAGCAAGCCGTCGACGAGGGCCCGGCCCGGAATCCGTCGGGCCGCGAGCTCCGCACGGCCCTGGCGAAACACGGCAACGCCCTGGGTCTTGAGCAGTACCACGCCGAGGAGGGAGACCGCGAGCAGCAGCAGCAGCGCCGGCCAGCCGCCGATCCACTCGGCGACCTGCACGAAGACCGCGATCTCGATGACCGGCACCATCACACCGAGCACGACGACCAGGATCACCGCGCCCAGGCTACCGGCGGGGCTCACCCTTCGATCGCGCGCGGTTCACCGTGCTCGATCGCGTCGTCGGTGTCGCGCCGCAGCTGCTCGATCGTGTCGAGCTCGCGCTTGAGCCGACGCCGTCGGGTTGAGGTGAGATCCTCGAAGTCGCGTCGTGTCGTCTCGAGCGAGCGGCCGAGTTTGTCCATCTTCTCGGTGAACATGCCCCACTGCTTCGCGAACGCCCCCAACCGGGCGAGGATCTCACCCGAGGTGCGCTCCACCCGGAAGTTGTCGACGGCCTGGCGTACCACGGCGAGCACCGCGAAGAGGGTGAGCGGCGAACAGAAGA
The DNA here is from genome assembly GCA_046086425.1 of Actinomycetota bacterium. Classification (GTDB taxonomy): domain Bacteria; phylum Actinomycetota; class Acidimicrobiia; order IMCC26256; family PALSA-555; genus CAIUKV01. The sequence goes on from JBJSXO010000094.1 coordinate 3,226, forward strand.
CCAGCTTGCGGCCCAGGGCCTCGTCGAGGATCTTGGCGTCCTGCTCCTGGATGAACGCGTACACGGCCTCGTTCGGGATGAACAGGAGGACACAGTCCACCGAGCCGCTGCCCGCGTCGATGTAGTCGCGCGCCGCAAGCGTCTTGACGTGAGTCCGGACGTCCCGGAGGAAGTCGTCGCGGGCTCGGCGCTGCTCGATCTCGCCCGTTGCGTCGAGGTAACGCAGGTAGTTGTCGAGTGGGAACTTCACGTCCATGTGGAGGCACAGCTCGTCGGGGAGCAGGAAGGTGAAGTCGGGGACCCCGGTGGGGATGGCCTGCTGCTTGCGGTAGTTGACCCCCTCGATGAACCCGGCGAGGCGCAGGACGTCTTCCGCCATGCGCTCGCCCCATTGGCCGCGCACCTTGGTGCTCGACAGCGCCTCCCGCAGGCCCTGGGTGGTGGCCGTGAGGTCCTGGATGTGCACCCGCTGCTGCTCGAGCACCCCGGAGAGCTCCCCGAGCTTGGCAGCGCGCTCGGCTTCCAGGCTGCGCACGAGCGTCCCGATCTTGGCCAGCTCGCCGTTCATGGTGGCGAGCTGCTGGTCGATGAGGGACTTCTTGGCGTCGAGCTCCTCACCGCTGCGGGCCCGCTCAGAGGTCAGGGTGGCGTGGTTCAGCTCGCTGAACCGACCCACGGCGACCGCGATCGCGGCGTCACGGTCGGCCACCACCAACCGACGGTGCTCGTCTGCGATACGTCGGGCGATCTCCTCGGGCGACGGCGCGTCGGCGCCGGCGCTCG
>JBJSXO010000095.1:0-5137 GCA_046086425.1 Actinomycetota bacterium
ACCATCAAGGAGGGTGACAAGGTCGCGCTGTGGTACATCGCGGCGAACCACGACCCCGAGGTCTTCCCCGACCCGCACGTCTTCGAAATCCGCCGCGACACCAGTGCTCACGAGGCCTTCGGCGGTGGCGGTCCGCACTTCTGCCTAGGCTCGCACCTGGCCAAGCTCGAGATCCGGGTGATGTTCGAGGAGCTCCTGGGCCGGATCCCCCGGATGGAGCTCGCTGGTGACGTCCAGCGCCTGCGGTCGAACTTCATCAACGGCATCAAGCACCTTCCCGTCGCCTTCCCGGTGTCGTGACCGGGGCCACCCCCGGGATCGACACCGAGGCACTGCACGACTGGATTCCCGCGCACGTCGACGGGCTCGTTGCGCCGTTCACCTTCTCCCTCATCGCCGCCGGCGGGTCCAACCTGACCTATCGCGTCACCGATGCGTCGGGGCGGGCGGTGGCGCTGCGCCGGCCCCCGGTCACGGCGGTGCTCGCCACCGCGCACGACATGGACCGCGAGTGGCAGATCATCACCGCGCTGCACCGGGACGCGCGGGTGCCGGTCCCGGTCCCCCTCGCCTACTGCGGTGACCCCGCCGTCACCGGTGCTGCGTTCTTCGTGATGGGCTTCGTCGACGGGCGCATCCTGCGCACGCCCGCCGACAGTGCCGACTTCACCACCCCGCAGTACGTCGCCGCCACCGAGTCGCTCGTCGACGGTCAGGCGGCGCTGCACGGACTCGACGTGGACGCGGTCGGACTGGGTGCGCTCGCCCGCCGCCGCACGGGGTACGTGGAGCGGCAGCTGGCGCGGTGGATGACCCAGGTCGATGCAGCCCGCGCGCGGCCCACGCCGGTGCTCGACGAGGTCCACGCCGCGCTGGGTGCCAGCGTGCCGCCGGAGACCGGGGCACCCGGACTCGTGCACGGCGACTACCGGTTCGACAACACCGTGCTCGGGCCCGACCGGCGCCTTGTCGCGGTCCTCGACTGGGAGCTCGCCACGATCGGCGACCCCGTCGCCGACTTCGCCTGGAGCTGCTGCTACTGGAGCGACCCCGGCGACCCGGTGCCGTTCATCGAGGCGTCGCCGACCCTCGACCCCGGGTTCCCCCGCCGCGCCGAGGTGGTGGCGATGTACGCCGAGCGGTCCGGTCGCGATCTCCACGGTCTCGGCTGGCTGCGGGCCTTCTCCTACTGGAAGATGGCCTGCATCGTCGAGGGCGTCCACGCGCGGCGACGCAAGGGGGCGAGCGGCGGGATGGGCGCGGGTGACCCCGAGGCGATCGCGCACCGGGCGGAGGCCTTCGCGCACCACGCGGCCGCGTTGCTCGGCGCGCAATGACGGGCACGCCTGGCGGACCGGGAATCGACCGGAGCGGGGTGCCGTCACGATGACCGACCGGCTCTACGACGAGGACACCGTCGCGGACCCGTGCCCCTACTTCGCCGGGTTGCGCGCCCGGGAGCCGGTGCACGAGGTGGACGGCAGCGGGGTGTTCCTCGTGACACGCATGGACCTCGTCAAGCAGATCGTCAACGATCCCGAGACGTTCTCGAACCACTACGTCGGGTTCCTCCAACGCGATGACGACGGAACGTCGTTCGTCCTTCCCCTCGGACCCGCCGAGAGCGATCCGTCCGTCGGCTGGGTCCTCGCCACCGCCGATCCCCCCGACCACGCGCGCCACCGCCGGGTCCTGCAGCCCTACCTCACTCCGTCGGCGGTCGAGGCCCACGTCCCGGTGATGCGGGGCTTCGCCACCGAGCTGCTCGCGCCGGGCGTGGCCACCGGGCGGATGGACTGGATGCGCGCCTGCGCCGAGCCCCTGCCGATGCGGGTCCTCGCGCGACTGCTCGACCTCCCCGACGCGGCGATTCCGCAGATGCTCGCGTTCGGCGACGCGAGCGGCGAGCGCCTCAGCGGCCTCGCGAGCCGGGCGCGCCTGGCCGAACTCGACCAGATCGCGTTCGGCGCAGCGGGGGCGTTCGTCCTCGACGCTTACGTCGGCCGGGGCCGGGACGCTACCGACTCGCTCGTCGGCAGCGTCGTCGCGGCCGTCGAGTCCGGTGCGCTCGCCGAGCGCGAGGCGCTGGCGATGCTCGCGGTCGTCGTGATCGCCGGGGGCGAGTCCACGACCGGCCTGCTCGGCAACGCGGTGCACCTCCTCGCCGTCCACCCCGACGTCCAGGACCGCCTGCGCGCCGACCCGGCGCTCGTCCCCACCTTCATCGAGGAGGCGGCGCGGCTCGAGCCGTCGTTCCGGAACCATCCCCGCGTCGCCACCCGTGACACCGAGCTCGCCGGCGTGCCGATCCCCGCCGGTGCGCACCTCGCGCTCGTGTGGCCGGCGGCCAATCGCGACCCGGCCGCGTTCACCGCCCCGGACTCGATCGACCTGCACCGACCGAGCCCCCGGAGCCACGTCACGTTCGGGTGGGGCATCCACCTCTGCATCGGCGCTCCCCTCGCCCGGGCCGAGGCCCGCGTCGCCGTCGAGACGCTGCTCGGCGCCACCGACCGCGTCGAGATCGACCACGACGCCCCGCCCCCCGAGTACGTCCCCAGCCTCATGGTCCGCCGTCTCCGCACTCTGCCGCTGCGCACGGCCTGATCCCGGCCTGCTCGGCGGGGAGGTCCGTCGTCAGGCGCTCGCCGGCCCGGGCAGGTTCGACGCGTCGGGTGGGAACGGGGACGTGCTCAGGTCGTCGCCGACCCGCCGGAACATGGAGTCGTAGCGACGGCGGGCGAAGCGCCACTCGCCGGCTTCGCGGCGGTACTCGTCGTGGTAGACGCCCGCGAAGAGCACCTCGGTGCCGTCGGTGCGGCGGCCGAACTCCGAGATGTAGCACCGTCCCGTCGCGCGGTCGGGGTCGCTCGCGTCGAGGTGCACACGGTACGAGAGCAGCGCGTGGACGATCGTGTCCCATTGCTCGAGCAGGCCGTCGAGGAACGCGGTGATCTCGGCGGGCCCGGTTGGCTCGCCGTACCCACCGACCTTCCAGACGCCGTCGCCGGTGAAGAGCGCGGCAACCTCGGGGCTGGCCTTCCGGCACACGGCATCGGCGTAACGGTGGAGCAGGTCGTGGACCTCCAGGCGGGTGACCGGATCATCCGGCGCAGGAGTCACCGGAGACCGAGGTCTCGCGGCGCGCTGCGGCGCAGCTGCGCGGGACGCAGGCCCGGCGGTGGCCAGGGCTCGCCCACGCCCAGGTCGACCCCCGGGGGGACGACCGCGTCGATCGCGTCGAGGGTCGCGGTGTCGAGGCGCACGTCGGCGCCGGCGAGCGCGTCGTCGAGCTGGGCGTGGGTGCGCGGACCGATGATCGCCGACGTGACCGCCGGGTGCTCGAGCACGAACGCGTGGGCCAGGTGGCTGAGCGGCAGCCCCGCGGCGTCGGCGATCGGGACCAGCGCCTCCACCGCGTCGAGCCGTGCGGCGTTGACCGGGTCGTCGATGCCGCGCTGCTGACGGCCGAACCCGCGCCCGAGCCGGGAGTCGGCCGGCGCAGCCTCGCCCCGCCGGTAGCGACCGCCGAGCCACCCACCGGCCAGCGGGCTCCAGGGGATCACGCCGATGCCGTAGCGCGCGCACGCGGGCAGCACGAACCGCTCGATCCCGCGCATCAGGATCGAGTACGGCGGCTGCTCGCTCACGAACCGCTCGCGGCCCCGCTTCTCCGCCGTCCACTGGGCCTCGACGATGTAGTCGGCCGGGAAGGTCGAGTGCCCGATGCTGCGCACCTTGCCCTGGTGCACGAGGTCGCTCAGCGCGCCGAGGGTCTCGTCGATGTCGGCGACGACCTACGGCCGGTGCATCTGGTAGAGGTCGATGTAGTCGACGTCGAGGCGGCGCAGGCTGTTCTCGCACTCGCGGATGACCCAGCGTCGGGAGCCGTCCTGCTCGTTGGGATTCCGGCCCATCGCGCCCATGAACTTGGCCGCGATCACCACCTGGTCGCGGCGACCCTTCACCGCCTTACCGACGATCTCCTCCGACTCGCCGGCCGAGTACACGTCGGCGGTGTCGACGAAGTTGATGCCGGCGTCAAACGCCTTGTGCATCATCGCGATGCAGTCGTCGTGGTCGGGATTGCCCCACTGCCCGAACATCATCGCCCCGAGGCAGTACGTGCTGACCCGGATGCCGCTGCGGCCGAGAACCCTGAGTTCCATGCCCGGACGCTACCGAAGCGGCCGGAAGAACGCCCGGACGTCGGCGACGAACAGGTCGGGGACCTGCATGGCGGCGAAGTGCCCGCCCCGGGGCAGCTCCGTCCAGTGGGTGATGTTGTAGCGGCGCTCGGCCCACGCCCGCGGCGTGCGGGTGACCTCACCGGGATAGTTGGCGACGCCGGTCGGCACGGCGACGTAGTCGTGCGGGATCGCCTCGAGGCCCGCCCGGCGCATCTCGTAGTAGAGGCGGGTCGACGAGGTGGCGGTGGCAGTCACCCAGTACAGGGTGATGTTGGTGAGGAGCTGGTCGCAGGTGAACGCGGCGCGTGGATCGGGACCGCCGTCGGACCACGCGCCGAATTTCTCGGCGATCCACGCGGCGAGGCCGGCGGGCGAGTCCTCGAGCCCGTAGCCCAGGGTCTGGGGCTTCGTGCCCTGGATCTCCTGGTAGCCCGCCCCGGTGCGCCGCCAGTCGTGCGCGCGCTGGAAGTCGGCCTGCTCCTCCGCGGTGAGTGCGGCGACGTCGGCGCCCTCGGGCCGGGGAACGGTGAGGAAGTTGAGGTGCAGCCCCGCCACGTGCGCCGGGTCGAGGTCGGCCACGTTGGCGCACACGATGGAGCCCCAGTCCCCGCCCTGGGCGCCGTAGCGCGCGTACCCCAGTGCCGCCATGAGGCGTACGTACGCATCGGCGATGCGCCGCGGGTTCCATCCCGGCTCCCGCGTCGGACCGGAGAACCCGTAGCCGGGCAGCGAGGGCGCGATCACGTGGAAGGCGTCGGCCGGATCGCCGCCGTGCGCGCGCGGGTCGGTGAGCGGGCCGATCACGTCGAGGAACTCCACGACCGACCCCGGCCACCCGTGGCTGATCAGCAACGCCAGCGCGTCCGGCTCGGGCGAGCGCTGGTGCACGAAGTGGATGCGTTGGCCGTCCACGGCGGTGACGAGCTGGTCGAAGGCGTTGATCCGCT
>JBJSXO010000096.1:0-7113 GCA_046086425.1 Actinomycetota bacterium
CGCTCGAGCAGGCGCTCGCCCTGCTGGCGCTGCCGCGCGTCGTCGGTGAGCTCGACGGCACCGAGGTCACGGCGCAAAACGGCCGCTACGGCCCGTACCTCAAGAAGGGCACGGACAGTCGCAGCCTCGAGTCCGAGCAGCAGATCTTCTCGGTCACCCTGGCCGAGGCCGAGGTGATCTTCGCCCAGCCCAAGCGCCGGGGCCGCGGCACCCCGAAGCCGCCGCTCGCCGAGTTCGGGCCGCATCCGGAGTCGGGCGCGCCGGTGCGGGTACTCGAGGGCCGGTGGGGTCCCTACGTCACCGACGGAACCATCAACGCCAGCCTTCCCCGCGGCGTGGCACCGGAGGAGCTCGACCTCGAGCGGGCGATCGAGCTGCTGCGCGAGCGAGAGGCCCGCGGCCCGGCGCCCAAGCGGTCGGCGGCGAAGAAGTCCGCCACGAAGAAGTCCGCGACGAAGAAGTCCGCTGCCAAGAAGTCGACGGCCGAGAAGTCGGCGACGAAGGCCACTGCGACCAGGACGGCGGCGGCCCGCACCGCCAAGAAGGCCGCGACCGACACGGCCAAGGCCGCCAACGCCGCACTGGTCCAGCAGGCCACCACCGGCCCGGCGGAGGCCTGAGCGGGGCCGTGCCGGCCGCGTCCGGGTGCCCGCTCCGGCCCGCTCCTAGGCTGCCCGCCACGTGAGCAAGGCCCCGTTCATCCCGAGCAGCCCGGACGACGAGCCCGTCCCGCCGTCGACGTGGCGCGTCTTCGGCACGAAGTCCTACTTCCGGCTGTGGCTCGCGCAGGTGGTCTCGAGCACCGGCGACTGGATCGGCCTGATCGCCCTCTTGGCCATCGCGGCCCGGGTGTCGAGCAACCCGGGCGCGGCGGTCAGCCTCGTGATGCTGGCTCGTGTGGTTCCGGGGTTCTTCCTGGGCACGATCGGTGGGGTGCTCATCGACCGCTTCGACCGGCGTCTCGTGATGGTCTGCTCCGACGTCGGGCGTGCGGCCCTGCTCGTCCTGCTGCCGTTCGTCGGCACGACGCTGCTCGCCCTCGTACTGATCAGTTTCCTGCTCGAGATCTTCACGCTGCTCTGGGGCCCGGCCAAGGACGCGTCGGTCCCGCACCTCGTCGGACCCGATCAGCTCTCGTCGGCGAACACGCTGTCGCTGGTCGCCTCCTACGGCACGTTCCCCCTTGCGTCGGTGATCTTCTCGCTGCTGGCCGCGCTGGCCGCGTGGCTCGGCGGGTTCAACACGCTGCACAGCCTCGAGGTCGACCAGGAGGCGCTCGCCCTGTTCTTCGACGCAGGGACGTTCCTGGTGTCCGCCGTGATCGTCTGGGGCCTGCCCATCCCGAAGGGTGGGAGCATGCGCGCGGAGAAGCTCGGTCTGTCGGACACCGTGCACGACATCAAGGAGGGCCTCTCCTACATCGCGCACGAGCCGCGGGTGCGCGGGGTCATCGTCGGTCTGGGGCTCGGCCTCATCGGAGCAGGAGCCATGATCCCGCTCGGGCCCGTCTTCGCCCAGGAGGGGATCGGCGGCGACGCGGCGACCTTCGGCGTGCTCATGAGCGCCCTCGGCTTCGGCGCCGCGACCGGAGTCGTCCTGCTGCTGTTCGTGCAGAAGAAGATCCCGCGTGAGACGGTGTTCGACTTCGCGGTCATGGGCACCGGCATCTTCCTGATGATCGCGGCCACCTTGTCTGCGCTCTTTCCCGCAGCGCTCGCAGTCACGATCCTGGGTGCCTGCGCCGGCACGTCGTACGTCACCGGGTTCACGGTCCTGCAGGAGACCGTGCAAGACGAGCTGCGTGGCCGGATCTTCGCAGTGCTCTACACCGTGATTCGGATGTGCCTGCTCGTCGCGCTCGTCATCTCGCCGTTGTGGGCCGAGTTCTGGGACTGGGCGGTGAACGACCTCGCCAAGGTCGGGATCGTGTCGGTCGGCGGGGTCGAGTACGCGTTCCCGGGGGTGCGCGTGGCCCTCTGGGTCGGCGGACTCATCGCCTTCGGCGCGGGCATCTACGCCCGCTGGTCCATGATGCACGCAGGTGCCCCGCCGCAGGACCGGACCGGCGACGTCGCCCCGGACGCGGCCGCGTGAGCCTCGGCACGCCGGGACGGTTCGTGGTCCTCGAGGGCAGCGACGGCAGCGGCAAGAGCACCCAGGCGGCGCGGCTGGTGCGGGCCTTGGCCGCGCGTGGCCACGACGTGCAGGCCACCTTCGAGCCCGGGGCGACCGAGCTCGGCCGGAGCCTGCGGGCAGTCCTGCTCGGCCCCGCCGCCGCCCCCACGCCCCGGGCCGAGGCACTGCTGATGGCCGCGGACCGCGCGCAGCACGTGGACACGGTCGTCCGCCCGGCGCTCGCGGCGGGACGCTGGGTGGTGAGCGACCGGTTCGTCGGATCGTCCCTCGCCTATCAGGGCAGCGCGCGTGGGCTGGGAGTCGAGGCCGTCGCCGAGGTCAACGCGTTCGCGACCGGGGGGCTCGAGCCCGACCTCGTGGTGTACCTCTCGGCCCCGGCTGAGGTGCTCGCCGGGCGCCGGCGGGGGCCGGCCGACCGCATCGAGGGCGAGGGGGAAGCGTTCCTCGCGTCGGTCGTCGACGCCTACGAGCGGCTGGCCACCTCACTGGGCTGGGCCGTGGTCGACGCGCGCGCCGGTGCCGACGACGTGGAGCGGGCCGTCTGGGCCGTGGTGGACCGGGTGCTCGCGCCGTGACCGCGACGGCCTGGGATCGCGTCGCCGGGCAGCCGGACGCGGTCGCGCGTCTGCAGCGGGCCGCAGAGCGGCCGGTGCACGCGTACCTCGTGGTCGGGGCTCGGGGCTCCGGGGTGGACGAGGTCACCCGGTGCTTCGCCGCGGCGCTCGTGGCTCCCGACGACGAGCGGGCCGTCGACCTCGCACTGCGGGGCATGCATCCCGACATCGTCGAGTTCGAGCCCGAGGGCGCAGGTTTTCGGGTCAACGAGGACGTGCGCCATCGCATCATCCCCGAGGCGTCGCGCAGCCCGATCGAGGGCGAGCGCAAGGTGATCGTCCTCTACGAAGCCGACCGCCTGAGCGCGAATGGCGCGGTGTCGGCCAACGCGTTACTCAAGACGATCGAGGAGCCACCGGCGCGGACCGTGATGGTCCTGGTGACCGCGATGCCCGACGAGCTCCCCGAGACCGTGCGGTCCCGCTGCCAGCGCGTCGACCTCGCCCCGCTCTCGGACCGCGCGATCCAAGACCAGCTCGAGCGGGACGGCGTTCCCTCTGATCGTGCCGCCTTGGCCGCAAGCCTCGCCGGGGGGCAGCTCGGCCGGGCGCGCGCACTGGCCGGCACGAGTGCGGACCTGCGGCACGCCTTCGCGTCGGCGGCCGCCCACATCGACGGCCGGGCGGGGTCGGCGATCGCCGCCGCCGAGTCGCTGGGTGAGGTATGCAAGGCCACCGTCGCCGCGCTCGAAGCGCGACAAGGTGCAGACGCCGAGGCGCTCATCGCCGAGCTCGAGGCCGCTGGTTACCCGGAGCGTTCCCGCACCACACTGGTCAACCGGCTCGCCGAGCGCCACAAGCGCGAGCACCGGGCGGCTCGGCGACGCGCGCTCGCCGAGGGCATCACCGCGATGGAGTCGGTGTACCGCGACGCGCTCGCCGGCCCCGGCGCCCCGCTGCGCAATCTCGACCGTCCCGTGCTCGCAATCGACCCGTCAGCGGCCGCAGCCGCGCTCGACGCGTGCCGGCTCGCCCGCGAGTCGCTCGCGCGCAACCCCAACGAGGGGTTGCTGCTCGAACGGCTCCTCGTGCACCTGCCGACACCGTCGCCCGCGTCGTCGTCGCGCTGACGGCGGCTGACGGCGGAGCGTCCGGCCGCCTCGCCGGAGCCGGGAGTGGTGCGCGTACACTGCGGGGCCCCGCCGGGATAGCTCAGTCGGTAGAGCAGCTCACTCGTAATGAGCAGGTCAGGGGTTCGAATCCCCTTCCCGGCTCCACTTCTTCCGGCTGCTCCCGGCCGCCTACCGACGTCAGCGCGGTCGGGGTGTGGCGAGCTCCTCGTAGACGGCGCGCAGCTCGGCGGCGACGAGGGTCGGGTCGTGGCGTCGGGCCGCGGTGGTGAGCACCGTGTGCATCGCCGTGTAGCGCTCCGCGCCCACCTCGAGCGCGTGCCGCAACGCCTCGGCCAGGGCGTGGGGCGCACCGGGGTCGAAGGCGATGCCGCCGAGGGCGCCATCGACGCTCACCACCTCGTCGAGCGCGGCGATCCGGGGCACCACGACGGGCACGCGGTACGTGAGCGCCAGCATCGCCACGCCGCTGTTGAGAATGTCGGTGTACGGGAGCACCAGCCAGTCGGCAGCCGAGATCCAGGTCGCGACGGCGTCGCGCGGGATGCGCTCGAGCACGGTCACGACGTTGTCGAACTCCGCGGCCATCTCCCGGGCCGCACGCCCGACTCCGGGGTCCGACGGCGCTCCTGCGACGCACAGCACGAACCGGTCTCCGAGGTCCCTGAGCTCCGACAGCGCTGCGCGGAGTTGGTGCAGCCCCTTGTACTCCCGAAGCGACCCGAAGAGCAGGAGCACCGTGCGGTCGGGTGAGATCCCCAGCTCCCGGCGTGCTGCGATCGTGTCGCGTGGTGGCCCGTTGACCTCCTCGGAGGTGCACAGTGGGATCACGCGCACCTTGGCGGCGACGCGCCGCCCGCCCCGCGCCCGCACCAACGCGGCCGAGTACTCCGAGAGCGCCACGATGCGGTCGGCGAAGCAGCGTGCGAGCACGGCCTGGTAGCGGCGCTCGAGGCCGACGTGCAGGCCTTCGTGGTTGTGGTCGTTGTGGACGGTCCACACGATCCGGTAGCCGCGCCGGCGCACACGGACGAGCTGCACGACCTGGGCGGCGACCCGACGGATCGCCGTGGTCCGGCGGGGTACTGCGACCACCTCGCTGGCCCAGTTCAGGTGGACGATGCCGGTTTCGCCCGGACGCAGAGTCCGCGCCAGCGCGCCGTTCACGCCGTCGGGCACGACCTCGAGGCCGGGACGCTCGACCGCCCGGTAGAGGGCCTGGAGCAGGTCGTGCCAGCGGTACCCCACCGCGAAGACCACGATCGAGTCGACGGTGGAGTCGGCACCGTCGGTCGCAGCCACGGCCGGGAACCTATCCCCCTTGGTGGCGGAGGTCGACGAGGCGCGTGGGACCGGGGCGGTCGGGCGTCGGTAGCCTGACCCCGTGGCCGACCAGGCGAAGTTCGCCGATCTCGCGATGCCCTACATGGACCCGCTGTACTCGGCCGCGCTCCGGATGACCCGCAACGCCGCCGACGCCGAGGACCTCGTCCAGGAGACCTACCTGCGGGCCTACCGGGGCTTCGGGGGGTTCCAGGAGGGGACCAACCTCAAGGCCTGGCTCTACAAGATCCTGACCAACACCTTCATCAACATGTACCGAGCGAAGAAGCGCCGTCCGGACGAAGTGGACTTCGACGACGCCGAGGACTTCTTCCTGTTCCGGCGCCTCGGGGGCCTCGAGGCGGCCGAGGCCGGGAAGACCCCCGAGAGTCTGGTGCTCGACGCCATGCCCGAGTCGGTGGTCAAGGACGCCATCGAGGCCCTCCCGGAGCAGTTCCGGGTGGCCGTGCTGCTCGCCGACGTCGAGGGCTTCTCCTACAAGGAGATCGCCGACATCACCGACGTTCCCATCGGGACCGTCATGAGCCGGCTCCACCGCGGAAGAAAGCAGCTCCAGGCGAGGTTGTGGGACTTCGCCGTCGAGCGGGGCCTCGTCCCGCAGGCGACGAACCCCGAGTCCGACCCTGCATCCGAACCGGAGCCCGAACCCGAGTCCGAGCGAGCCGGGTGACCGAGCGCACCGACCGACCGAGCCGAGGCCAGAGCCAAGGACTGAGTGTGGACTGCGACGATGGACTGTGAACAGACGATCCGTCAGGTGTACCTGTACCTCGACGGCGAGCTGACCACCGTGAGGCGGTGGCAGATCACGCGGCACCTCAACCGCTGCCCACCGTGCTCCAGCGGGTTCGACTTCGAGCTCGAGTTGCGCGAGGTGATCGCGACCCGCTGCCACGATGAGGTACCGGCCGAGCTCAAGCAGCGCATCGCCGACGCCCTCGGCCTGTTCGGAGCCGAGCCCGGCGCTCGGCCGATCGAGGACTAGGACCGCGGCGAGGGGCCGGGCCGCGGCGGAGGCGATCGCGGCGCAGGGGTCCTGCGTAGTATGCAAGGGCTCGTCCCCGAATCGACCCCAGGAGGCCCGGGAGTGAACGTCCTCGCCAACGACCAGTACCAATGGTTCTGGTGGATCGCGCCGCTCCTCGTGGTGAGCGCGCTGGGACTGATCGCGGCACTCTCGGGCGGCTACGTGCGCAAGGTCCTCATCCCGCGGGTCAAGGGCCGCCGGGTCGACTGACCGTGGCGGTGCTGGTCGATCCGCAGCGAGCCCGCGCGCACGAGCCGATCGACTGGCTGCTCGCCGGGCGCATCGCCCGACGGGTCGCAGGGAAGGACTCACTCTCGCGCTCGTACCTCGCGGCGTCGCTGGCCTCCGACTTCGCCGAGGTCAGCGCACAGGCCGAGGACCTCGTCGCCGAGTACACCGGGCTGCGCGCCCCCGGCCCGGCCCGGGCCCAGGTGCTCGACCGCGGTGGGTGGGTCGAGGCCAACGTGCGGTCGATGCGGCATCTCCTCGCCCCGCTCACCGACCGGATCGGGGCGCGCATCGGCACGAGCCCGCTCGCGCCGGTCGGCCGCACGGTGACCGCCACCGAGCTCGGCGTGCTCCTGGGCTGGTTCTCGCAGCGGGTGCTCGGCCAGTACGACCTGCTCGTGCCGACCGAGGACGACGGAGCACCCGTCGACGACGCGGTGTACTACGTCGGCCCCAATGTGCTGGCGCTCGAGAAGCGCTACGCCTTTCGGCCCCGCGACTATACATGTTTCTCTGCCTGAGAGGAGGATTATGTTGTAGAATGCTAGGCTTGCGGTTACTGCTCTATGCTCCTCTGATTTGGTAGAGGGCGTAGCTAGGTGTGCTTGAAGAAAAACAAAGAAATCCTGTCTGGGCGACAAGGCTTCACCACTAATGGGCTATATACCTATGGTGTTGTTGCTTTTGGTATACT
>JBJSXO010000097.1:0-4205 GCA_046086425.1 Actinomycetota bacterium
GCGCGGCCAACGAGACCGCGACCCGCGACGACATCGCGCGCATGGCCGAGATCGTGCAGGCCGGGGTGGCCGCCGGTGCCATCGGCCTCTCCGTGAACCGGTTGGAGCTGCACAAGGCCAAGGACGGTCGCGAGGTCCCCGGCACCTTCGCCGAGCTCGACGAGATCCTGGCCCTCGCGCACGCGGTCGCCGCGGGCTCGCCCGACGCGGTGTTCTCGACCATCCTCCCCCAGGCGGCCGGTAGCGACCGCGTGGTGTGGGACGCGCAGATCGACTGGATCAGCCGTCTCTCGCGTGAGACCGGCCTGGCCGTCACGTTCCCGTTCGGCGCGTCGACCGACGGCTCCGACGCCTGGCGCAGCCGCCTCGCGCGCATCGAGGGCGAGAACACCCGGGGCGCGCGGCTCGTGCCGCAGGTGGGCAGCCACCGCCAGGGCCTGCTCTGCGGGCTGCGCACGCTGCATCCGTTCCTGGGCCGGCCGTCGTACTCGGCGCTCACGCACCTGCCGGTGCACGAGCGCGCCGCGCGCATGGCCGACGGGTCCGTCAAGGCTGCGATCCTGGCCGAGCGGGCGACACCGGGCGCCCCCCGTCTCGCCGAATACATGCTGGGCCAGGCCGGCGCGGTGTTCCCGTCGGCACCCCTCCCCGACCAGGAACCGGATCCTGCGACCAGCCTGGCCGCTCAGGCCGCGGCCCGGGGGCGGGACCCCGAGGAGCTGCTCTACGACTGGACGGTCGCCGAGGCGGGCGACGCCCTCGTGCACTTCTTCCTCGGCGGGTACCCGGGCTCGCTCGACGCGAGCCTCGAGCTGATGGCCCACCCCGACAGCGTGCTCGGCCTCTGCGACGGCGGGGCGCACGTGGACGTGATCTGCGACTGCGGCTACCCGAGCTTCGTGCTCTCCTACTGGGTCCGCGAGCGTGCACGCGGCACGCTGAGCCTGGAGACCGCGATCCGCGTGCTCACCAGCGAGCCGGCGCGGCTGTTCGGTCTCCACGACCGGGGCGTGATCGCTCCCGGGCTGAAGGCCGACCTCAACGTCCTCGACGCCGACGCCGTCGCTCCCCACCCGGTCGAGGTCGTGCACGACCTCCCGACCGGAGCGAAGCGGATCCTCCAGCGCAGCGACGGCTTCGTGGCCACGGTCGTGAGCGGCGAAGTCGTGCAGCGCCAGGGCAACGACACCGGGGCCCGGCCCGGGCGGGTCGTCCGCCCGCCCCTCGCCCGCACCTAGCCCGGCCGACGGGCAATCCCGCGCCTCGGTCCGGCAGGCCGAGATACTCGCCGCCGGGTGATCAGGACCGGGCGCGCTTCTCGGCGAGCGACTCGTCGCCCACCATCACCTCGTCGGGATCGAGCTCGACGATCCACACCCGGATGGTGTCGTACGGCGCGTCGAGGCTCGTGTGCACCACCTCGACGATGCCGTCGAGCATGGCCCGCTTCTGGGCCGCAGTGCGGCCACTCCCCATGTTGACCTGGATGAACGGCATCGGTGCTCCTCACCCCGCGGTGACGCCGCGGTCGCTCGAGATGATGGACCCATGGATGTTCGCAGCCTCGTCCGACGCCAGGAAGGCGAAGAGGTGCGCGATGTCCTCGGCCTCCCCCATCCCGCGGTAGCCCGTGTACGGCGCCATCAGCTCGAAGTCCACGTCGTCGGGGATCTGGAAACCGGTCGTGAGCGCCGTGTTGATACCCGCCGGGGCGATGGCGTTGATACGGATGTTCGACTTCGCGAACTCCATCGCCAACGCGCGGGTGAGCTGCACGAGCGCGCCCTTCGAGACGCAGTAGACGACCGTATAGGCCTGCCCCATGAGCCCGGCGTTGGACGCCATGTTGATCAGGGTCCCACCCGTCTCGAGGAGATGAGGAATGGCAGCTTGGGCGACGAACAACGGCCCGTCGATGTTGACGCCCATCATGCGGCGGTAGTCGTCCTCGGTCACGTCGACGAAGTGCTCCGCGCGCGCGATGCCGGCCACGTTGCCGACAATGTCGATCCGTCCGTACGCCGCGACGCAGTCGGCCACCGTCTCGACGCACTCGGACCGCTTCGACACGTCGCCGTCGCGCACCAGCATCTTGCCGCCGGCATCCCGGACCAGTTGCTCCGTCTCGGTGAGGCCCGATGCGTTGATGTCGTGGCCGAACACCACCGCACCCTCGGCGGCCAGCCGCAGGGCGATGGCCCGGCCCATGCCGGATCCGGCGCCGGTGACGAGCGCCACCTTCCCGTCGAACCGTGTGGTCGCCATCGCAGTCCTTTCGTGTCCGAGCGGATGCCGTCGGGCCGAGTGACCGAACCCGAAGCGGGAGCATGCCACGCGTGCCTCGCCGGTCACGCACCCCGAGCCGGGGCGGGTCACAATGGCGCATGGCCTCCCACCCCGCCCCCACCACCGACCTCGAGACCGCGTTGCGCACCACGGGCGCGATCCGGGAGTTCACCGACCGTCCCGTGACCCGGGCCGAGGTGGCCCGCATCCTCGACGTCGCCCGCTTCGCCCCGAGCGGCGGGAACCAGCAGCCGTGGCGGGTCGTGTCGGTGGAGGATCCGGCGCAGCGGGCCGACCTCGGGGCGCTGATCACGGCCGCGGCCAAGGAGTACGTCGCCCTGGGCCAGGCCGGCCAACGCCCCTTCGGGCTCACCGCGCGTGGGCGTTGGCCCGGCCCGGGCGACGTCGACCTCGCTGCGGCTCGGGCCGGCACCCTCGAGGTCCCGGCGTTTACCGGGATCGCCCAGGCCCCGGCGGTGCTGGCGGTCCTCGTCGAGCTGGGCAAGCTCGCAGCGATGGACGTCGAGCTCGACCGCCACGGCGTGGTGGCCGGGGCGTCGATCTACCCGTTCTGCTGGCAGATCCTGCTCGCCGCCCGCCTCGAGGGTCTCGGGGGCGTGCTCACGACCTTCGCGGTGCGCCACGAGCCGGAGGTGCTCGCGCTCCTCGGTGCACCCGAGGGCTGGGCGCTGGCGGCGGTGGTCGCCCTCGGTGAGCCCGTGCACCAGCCTGCGCGCCTCCGGCGGAACCCGGTCGGGGCGTTCGCCACCGTCGACACCGTCACCGGAGCGGCCCTCGACGGCCCGTGACCGGGCCCACGGCCCAGGATCGGAGCCGGGTGCCCGTGCCGTAGTGTCCGGCGGATGGACACGAACCTGTTGGGCCTTCGCGCCAAGCGCGCGCTCGTGCTGGGGGGTGGCTACGGCATCGGCCAGGAGAGCGCCCGGCTGCTCGGTCGCGCCGGGGCCGGGGTCGTGGTCGCCGACCTCGACCGTGCGCGCGCCGAAGCGTCGGCCGCCGAGATCGCGGCGTTGGGCGTGCCCGCGCACGCGCTCAGCGGCGACGTGACCGATCGGGACCGCGCGGTGGCCCTCGTCCACGAGGCCGCGGCGTTCCACGGCGGACTCGACGTGATGATCAACATGATCGGGTTCGCCGCCTGGGGGAGCCTCTTCGACCTCGACGACGACGCCTGGGAGCTCGACCTCTCGCGGAACCTCCGCCACCACCTCTGGACGGCCACGGCCGCGGCCCGGCACATGATCGCCCAGGACACAGGCGGCGCGATCGCAATGGTGGCGTCGGTCAGCGGCATCTACGGCGCGCCCAACCACGCGGCCTACGGCGCAGCCAAGGCCGGTGTGATGTCGCTCACGCGCACGATGGCCCAGGAGTGGGGCCGGAACGGCATCCGCGTCAACGCCGTGGCTCCGGACATGATCGCGACGCCGCGCATGAGGGAGCAGCAGGCGCACTTCGAGGCGAGCGGTCAGGACCGGGCGCGGGACTCGATCCAGCCGCTCGGGCGCATGGGCGAGGCCGACGAGGTTGCCGGGCCACTGGTGTTCCTCTGCTCGGACCTCGCGAGTTTCGTCACCGGTCAGACGCTGATCGTCGACGGAGGCACGCACGCGGCGTTCCCCCACTTCGGGGCCACCGAGAAGATGTAGGGGCGACGCGCGCCGCGTCGGCGCCCGTTCAGCCCGCGTCGCCGCCCGTGCGCGCGATCAGCGAGAACCCGTAGAAGAGCAGGCCGGCACCGACGGCGATCGCCACGAAGTTCCACGCCGACGACCCGCGGTTGACGGCATCGACGACGTTGGCGGCG
Source organism: Actinomycetota bacterium (assembly GCA_046086425.1). Taxonomy (GTDB): domain Bacteria; phylum Actinomycetota; class Acidimicrobiia; order IMCC26256; family PALSA-555; genus CAIUKV01. The sequence continues at coordinate 4,115 of JBJSXO010000097.1, forward strand.
AGCACGAGGAGCCCGGCGACGGCGTAGACGAACCCGTGCCTGCGATCCGACATGGACCGCATCCTACCGGGGGCCGGCGGGCGCGGGATCG
>JBJSXO010000098.1:0-5838 GCA_046086425.1 Actinomycetota bacterium
GATCGCCGCCGGGCTGGTTGCGCTGCTGGACCACCCCGAGCAGATGGAGCGGATGCGCACCGATCCCGAGGTGATGCCCGGCGCCGTGGAGGAGATCCTCCGGTGGGCCTCGCCGGTCTCCTACTTCCGCCGCACGGCGACCGAGGACGTCGTCATGCACGATGCCGTGATCTCCGCCGGCGACCGGGTGACGATCTGGTACCCGTCGGCCAACCGGGACGACGCGGCGTTCGACCGGCCGTTCGCGTTCGACATCTCCCGGTCGCCGAACCCCCATGTGGCCCTAGGTGGGGGCGGCATGCACTACTGCCTCGGTGCGAACCTCGCGAAGCGGGAGATCCGGGTGATGTTCGAGGAGCTGCTGGCCCGGGTCGCCACCATCGAGATCACCGGCGAGCCCGAGTTTGCGGTCCAGGGCATCGGCAACCCCATCGTCCTCACCCTCACGAACCTGCCCGTGCGCCTCGGGTGAGGCACCGGGGTGCGAGGTGTGCGAGATTGATCGCATGATTGCCGATCGATTTCGCCTCGACGGCCGGGTCGCGGTTGTCACCGGTGCGGGCCGGGGCATCGGCGCCGCGTGCGCCCGAGCCCTCGCCGAGTTCGGCGCCGACGTGGCCATCACCGCCCGCACCGAGGCGCAGCTGCACGAGGTCGCGGCCGACATCGAGGCACGGGGTCGGCGGGCACTGGTCTTCCCGGCCGATGTGAGCGACCTCACCACTCTCGACGCGCTCGTCGACGCCACGGTGCGCGAGTTCGGCCGCCTCGACATCGTGGTGAACAACGCCGGCGGGTCGATGCCACAGCCGTTCCTCGACACCTCCGTGAAGGCGTTCGAGGGCGCGTTCCACTTCAACGTGACCACGGCGTTCGCCCTCACCCAGGCCGCCACCCCCCATCTCGTCGCCAGCGACCACGGCGCCGTCGTGAACATCTCGTCGGTGATGGGGCGGGTACGTGACCGGGGGTTCGCGGCCTACGGCACCGCGAAGGCTGCGCTCGCGCACCTGACCCGCCTGCTCGCCGCCGACCTCGCCCCGAAGGTTCGGGTCAACGCGATCGCGGTGGGCTCGGTGGCGACGTCCGCACTCGAGATCGTCCTCACCAACGAGCCGCTCCGAGACGAGATGGTCGCCAAGACGCCGCTGCAGCGCCTCGGCGAGCCGGAAGATATCGCGCTCGCAGCGCTGTACCTCGCCTCCGACGCCGCGAGCTTCGTCACCGGCAAGATCTGGGAGGTCGACGGCGGCATCGAGGCCGCCAACCTCGACCTGCACATCCCCGACCTGTGAAGCGAGCGCTTCGGTAGGCTGATGTCACGCGCCCGTAGCTCAGTTGGACAGAGCAGGTCACTTCTAATGACAAGGTCGCAGGTTCGAATCCTGCCGGGCGTGCGGGTGTGACGAAGAGCGGACACGGGTGCGCCGCGCCGCAGAGGAGGTTCCCATGCCCAAGTTGCCCAAGGACCCCCGGTCGTTCCTCACGGGCCCGATCGGAAAGGACGCCGGCGAGAAGGTCCGCGACCAGGTGCAGCGACAGGCGGGCGTCGGACCCGTCGACGGAGGTGGCGGCACCCTGTTCACCGAGCCCGTGCTCGTGGTGAACCAGAAGACCAAGCTCATCGAGCTCGCGAACGAGCACGAGGTGTTCGACCAGCACGGCAACCGGATCGGCTCGATCGTCGAGGTAGACCAGAGCCAGTTGAAGATGGCGGCGCGACTCGTGACCAGTCTCGACCAGTTCTTCACACACACGTTCGAGATCCGCGACGCGAGCGAGCAGACCCTCGTGCGCCTGGTGCGGCCACGCAAGCTCGGCAAGTCCCGATTCGAGCTCACCACGGCCGACGGTACGGAGATCGGCGAGATCAAGCAGAAGAACATGCTGGGCAAGATCCGCTTCCATCTCTCGGTCGGCGGCAAGGAGGTCGGCCAGATCAAGGCCGAGAACTGGCGCGCGTGGGACTTCCACGTCGTCGATGCGGGCGGGACCGAGGTCGCCCGGATCACCAAGACGTTCGAGGGCGTTGCGAAGACCCTGTTCACGACGGCCGACAACTTCGTGGTCCAGATCCACCGGCCCCTCGACGACCCGCTGCGCACGATGGTGGTCGCCGCGGCGCTGTGCATCGACACGGCCCTGAAGCAGGACGACCGCGGGCTGAACTGACCCCCACGTCGGCTGTGGGCGGGGCTACGCAACCCACCGACCCCGTCCAACGACTCGGCGCTCGCCGGGCGGCGGGTAGGATTCCCGCCTCTTGGTGGCCGTAGCTCAGTCGGCTAGAGCGCCGGGTTGTGGTCCCGGAGGTCGGGGGTTCGAAACCCCTCGGTCACCCCACTCAGATGCGTCCCACCCGCGCGTTCGGCCGGGCCCGGGACGCATCTGCGCGTCCGGGCGTCACCCCGACTGCGTCATTCCTTCCCGAGCAGGGTCCGGAGCGCAGGCTCGAGCTCGGCGTGGCCGAAGGCGAAGCCTGCGGCGGTGAGCTTCTCGGGCAGGACGCGTTGACCGTCGAGCAACAGGTGCTGGACGAGTTCGCCGCCGAAGCGCAGCCGCAGCGGCAGGAGCGGAGTGGGAATCGCCGTGGGGCGGCCGAGGACCCGACCCAGGGTCGCCGTGAACTCTGCGTTGGTCACGGGGTTGGGCGCGGTCAGGTTGACCGGTCCGGCGAGCGACGGGTCGTCGATGACGGCACGGATGGCCGCGACCTCGTCGGCGAGGGTGATCCACGACATGTACTGGGTGCCGGAGCCGAGGCGTCCCCCGAGGCCCAGCCGAAAGGGCAGGAGGAGCTGCTTGAGGACGCCACCGGCTGGGTCGAGCACCAGGCCCGTACGGATCCATCCCACCCGGATGCCGGCCTCGGCGGCAGGTCGGGCCGCATCCTCCCAGGCCACACAGACCGCAGCGAGGAAGTCGTCGCCCGGCGCGCTCGTCTCGGTGCACACCTCGTCGCCCCGGTTGCCGTAGAAGCCGATGGCGGAGGCGCTGACGAAGACCTTCGGGGGACGGTTCAGGCTGGCGAGCGCGTCGCTCAGGAGCCCGGTCACCGACAGACGGCTCTGCAGGATCTCGTCCTTGCGCGCGTCTGACCACTTCTTGTCGCCGATCCCCACCCCGCCGAGGTTCACGACCGCGTCGACCCCCTCGAGGCCCTGGGCGTCGATCCGGGCCGCCTCGGGGTCCCACGCCAGGGTGTCGCCATGGGCCGCCGGCGATTCCGGGCGGACCATCCGGATCACCCGGTGACCGTCGGTCTCGAGTGACCGGCCGAGTGCCGATCCGATGAAGCCACTGCCTCCGGCGATCACGACATCCATGTTGTGTGCCCCTCTGCGTGCGTGCCTGCCTGCGTGCGTGCCCGGTCGGTGAGGGTCCGGTCGACGGCGACCGCCCCAACCGGTCTCCCTCGGGACCGCATCGAGGGAACCGTCCGGGTACCATCGGGCATTCCAAGCGCCTCTAGCTCAATTGGTTAGAGCAAGTGACTCTTAATCACTAGGTTCGGGGTTCGAGTCCCCGGGGGCGTACCGATTCCCGTCTAGGCGGTGTCGGCGACGTCCTTGGTGTCGCTAGCCACCCCGCCGAGGACGGCGCGGATCTGCTCCCGTCGCACGATGGTCGGGCGCTGGTAGGTCGCTCGCTCGCTGGTCACGCTGACGTCCTTTGGTCGGTGGCTCGGGTCGGTCGCTCGGTACGAGCACCCTAGACCAGGCCGGTGCCGTCGGTCACGGCCACGCCGGGGATCGGCGGGATCAGCCCTCGTTGCCGATGAACGCTGCGGTGCTGCCCGCCACCTCCATGGCGTCCATGCCCAACTTGCGGTGGTCCCAGGACCGCGTGCGCACCGGGTCCACTCGGACGATCACCCGCTTGTTCATCATCATCTCGACGATCGGCTTCATCTCGTCGGAGTACGGACCGTTGTAGCGCTCGAACACGCTCACTGCAGCCGCCCAGTATTCGGGGTGGTCGGGATCCTCGATGATGTGCGCCGTACCCTCGACCGCCACGCCACGCAGTTCGTCGTAGGTGACGCCGGCCTCGATCATGCAGGTGATCTTCGGGTCCCGCAGCAGGTTCTTCACCTTCTGCGACTTCATCTTCGTCTCGAAGTAGATCTTGCCGTCGATCACCCCGTACCACATCGCCACGAGGTGGGGGTACCCACCCGGGCCGACGGTCGCCATCGTCACCATGCGACTCTGCTCGACGAACGCGGCAACCTCGTCCTCGCTCATCACGATCTGGCCACGCTGGTTGACGCCCACGGTCGGCTCCTCGGGTCTGCGGCTGGACCCCTGTGCTAGCACGGTCGGGGGCCGGTCCGGGAACGGTCCTACGGCGCCAGTGCCTGCCACACCGCGCGATTGCCGCCGGGGGCCGCCGTTGCGCCGAGCACCTGGATGCACACGTGGTCGGCCCCGGCTGCGCGGTGGGCCGCGATCCGGCTGTTGATCGCGTCTGCGTCGCCCCACACGAAGACCTCGTCGAGGAAGCGATCGGCACACTGCTGGATCTCGTCGTCGGTGAACCCGATGCGCTTCCAGTTGTTCACGTAGTTGGGGAGAGTGAGGTAGAAGGCCACCTCCGCCCGAGCCACCGCCCGCGCGGCGTCCGGATCGGTCTCGAGTATCACGCCCTGCTCCACGTACAGGCGCTTGCCGGGGCCGAGGATCTCACGGGCGAATGCCGTGTGCTCCGGCGTGACCAGATACGGGTGCGACCCCGAGGTGCGATCGCGGGCGAGCTCGAGCATCTTCGGCCCGAGCGCGGCGATGCACCGGTGCTGCACCGGGACCCCGGCTGCGTCGAGCCCGTCGAGATACTCGTTCATGGTTGCCAGCGGGCGTCCGTACGAGTCACCGATGAGCGGCCCGTGGCTGATGCCGATGCCCAGCATCACCCGGTCCCGGTGCGCTGCGGCCAGGCCCGCCCACCATTCCCCGACCTCGGCCGGCGGGTGGAACCATACGTTGCACACGCCCGAGGCCACCGTCATCGTCGTCGTCGCCGCAAGCACGTTGTCGAGCGCGGCGAACAGCGCACCACCCACGTCGGGGAGCCAGGCCGCCGAGTAGCCCCACGCCTCCAGCGCGGCCGCGTCGGCGGCGGACGCCGCGGCGTCGCCGTAACGGAGATCGCCCGACCAGACCCCAAGACCCGCGAGTTCCATTGACGGACCGTACCCGAACGGGAGCCACGCACGGCCGGTCAGGGCCGGCGGAGCGCCTCGAACTCCGAGAAGTCCACCGGGTTGGCAGCATCCACCGACACGAAGTCGGGAGGCCGGCGGGCACCGAGCGCGGCGAACGCCTCCATGCTCGCCGGCGCACCGAGCAGCGTGGCGAACGCGGCGTTCTCCCGCTCGCGCGCAGCGGCGATGGCGTCGCGCTGGGCTGCGACGATCACCCGCTTCGACTCGACCAGCGACGCGATCGACTTGCGGGCCAGCAGCGTGGCCGCGGCCATCGCCTCCGGCAACAGCGCGGCCGGCTCGCACAGCTTCCACGCCATGCCCATCTCCACGCACTCGGCGCCGCTGAACCACTCCGAGCTCATCAGGACCCACGTGGCCCGCTGGCGTCCGAGGAGGAGCGGGAAGGTGTAGCTGCTCGCCGCCTCCGGGGCGACGGCGAGATCGGTGAACGGGCACCGCACCCGGGCCTCGGTGGACATCAGCGCGAGGTCGGCGAAACCGAGGATGGTGGCGCCGATTCCGAGGGCCAGGCCGTTCACCGCGCAGACGAGCGGCTTGGGGAACGCGCCGAGCACGTCGACCATGCCGGGAAAGCCGTAGCGCCCGTTCTCGACGGCACCGGTCGTGCGGGC
>JBJSXO010000099.1:0-2014 GCA_046086425.1 Actinomycetota bacterium
GGACGCCCGGGAGGTTGTCGGAGGGGTCGCCGCGAAGCGCCGCGTACATCGGGTACTGCTCGGGGGTCACACCCGTGCGCTCGAGGATGCCGGCCTCGTCGTAGAGCGCGTAGTCGGAGACGCCGCGCTTGTTGTACAGCACCTTGATGTGGGGATCCTCGACGAGCTGGTACGAGTCGCGGTCGCCGGTGACGACGATCACGTCAGTGCCCTTGGCGGCGGCACGGGTCGCAAGCGTGGCGATGACGTCGTCGGCTTCGACACCCTCGACGACCAACACCGGGATCTTCGTTGCGTCGAGGACCTCACGGATGAGCGGCATCTGCGCCGAGAACAGATCCGGCGTGGCCCGTCGTCCCGCTTTGTACTGCTCGTCCATGGCGTCGCGGAACGTCGGGCCCTTCGAGTCGAACACCACTGCGATCTCGTCGGGCCGCTCGTCGCCCAGGACCTTGGTGAGCATGGAGGTAAAGCCGAACACTGCGTTGGTGACCGTGCCGTCCCGGGTGCTCAGGTCGGTCGGCAGCGCGTAGAAAGCCCGGTAGGCCAGCGAGTGCCCGTCGAGCAGCAGGAGCTTCCCCATCGCCGAGGATCGTACGCCCGACCCTCGGCCGAGGGGCGCGCCCGCCTCGGAATCCGGCTAGCGATCCGGGGGAGCCGGCGGCAAGGGCACGAGCACCCCGTCGATCACCTGCTGCGCCGCAGAACCGATGCTCGTGCGCCCGTTCATCGCCGCCGTCTGGACGAAGCGCCATGCCGTCTGCTCGTCGAGGCCGTACTCGTCCATGAGCCTGCCCTTGGCCCGGTCGACGAGCTTGCGTGCCTCGAGGCGCGCCTCGAGGTCCCCCACGCTGTCCGCCAAGGCCAACAGCTCGGCGTGCCGGGCGAGAGCCACCTCGATCGCCGGAACGAGGTCCTTCTCCTGGAACGGCTTGACCAGGTAAGCGAGCGCGCCGGCGTCACGGGCCTCCTCCACGAGCTCCCGCTGGGAGAACGCGGTCAGGACCAGGACCGCGGCCAGCCGCTCGGCACCGATGATCCGCGCGGCACTGATGCCGTCGAGCCCGGGCATCTTCACGTCGAGGATGACGAGGTCGGGAGCGAGCGCCCGCACCAGGTCGACGGCCTCGTCGCCGCGGCCGGCCTCCCCCACCACCTCGTAGCCCTGGGTCTCGAGGATCTCCCGCAGGTCGAGGCGGATGATCGCCTCGTCCTCCGCGATCACGACACGCGGACGCGCGCGCCCGACGGTCATCGAGCGATCAGGACGCCGAGAGCTCGGCCGCCATACGGTCGAGCAGCTCGTCCTGCTCGTGCTGGAGCCGACCGATCTGAAGGACCAGACCGTCGCGGTAGCGGGCCATCGTGTCCGCTTGCTGGCGGGCGTCGCGCGCTTCGGCATCGGCGAGCGGTGTCTCGGACACCAGCGCGCGCAGGCGGAACTCCTCGGCCTCGCCTTCGAGGAACGCCGCCTGCTCGTCGGTCACGAGAAGCTCGGCACGGAGGCGCTTCAGCCGCTCGCTGACATCCACGAGTCGACGCTGCAGGATGGTGCGCGTCATGGACCGATCCTACGGCATGGGCCCGGTACAGGCCGCCGGTAGCCTGTCGGTGCGGCCCGAGTGGTGGAATGGCAGACACGGCGGACTCAAAATCCGCTGCCCGCGAGGGCGTGTGGGTTCGACTCCCACCTCGGGCACCGCAAACGTGCAGGTCAGAGCGCTGTGCGCGTGGAGTGCCCGTCGAGTGCCCGTCGAACGCGCGGGCCCGTGGTCACAGCGTGGTCACGGGAACACGGGCCGTGGCCGCCGCCGTGATCGCGCCCGTCGGCACGTACGGGGCCCGACGCACGGTGCCGGTTACGAGGCTTTGGTCTCTAGATCGCTGAGCAGCGGAGCTACGAGCCTTGCTCCGATGGGTTGGCGGGTGGTGATCGCCGGCGGTGCATACGGGACTAGGCGCTCACTACTCGTCATGCGTCGAACCGTAACACAGGCTGACGACACAGGCTGAA
>JBJSXO010000100.1:0-6503 GCA_046086425.1 Actinomycetota bacterium
CTGGAGCGCCGGTACTTCCGCGATCCCGAGACCGGACCCGGACCCGGGCCCGCCGAGACCCCCCGGTCCCTGCGCCGCAGGCGTGCTGCGCGGCGCAGTGTCGCCGCCCAGATCCGCGCCTCGCTGAGCCGCCGGCAGGCCCTCGACGACGCCGCCGTCGTGATCGCGGCCGGTCGCACTCTGGCCGAGCACGCCGTCGCCGTCGACGATCAGAGCGACGACGCCCTGCTCGCGTACCGGAGCCGCCTCGTCGACCTGGGCGCACGGACGATGATGACCGAGCTCGCGGTGGCTGCCGTTGCGGTGGTGGCGTTCGACCGGCTCGAGCGCTGGCTGGTGGCGTACCTCGGTGACGATGCGGGTCCCGCTGCTGCCCGACGACTGACCGTGGGTGCCGGTCGCCGTCGGCCACCGCACCCGTCGGCATCGCGTGCGGTGTTCGCCGGACCGACCTGGGCCGAGTCGGGTCGCGATATGGAGTCCCCTCGCGGAGCGGGGGATCGACCCGATCCCGAGGACGAATGGCGGGCTGTCGAAGTGCTCCTCGCGCAGTCGATCCGATGGCGCCACACGCGACACCTGGGCGCCGGGGTGGTCGACCTGCGCCTGCACATGCTCCGGCGGCTCGTGGACGACGCGACCCACTGCCTCACGACCCGCGAGGCCACGAAGGGCGCGCTGCTCACGGTCGGGGGCGAGCTGCGCCGCGTGCACCTCGCGCTCGGGAGCCGCCTCGCCGCGCGCGGCTTGGTGGGCGCGAGCGAGGACGTCGAGTTCCTCGACAGCGGCGAGTTGCGGCGCGCGCTTCACGACGGTCTGCTTCCCCCTGCGCTCGTCGTGCAGCGGAGGCGGGCCCACGCCCGGTCGACGGCGATGCCTCCGCTGCCCGAGCGCTTCCGGACCGACGGGCGGTCGCGTGCGGCGCCACCCACCCCGGCGCGGTCGGACGCAGGAAGCATCCTCGAAGGTTGGGCGGCGAGCGCCGGGGTGCATACGGGTACGGCCGTGGTTCTGGTCGACGCCGAGACGCCCGACGCATTGCCTCCCGGATCGGTGTTGGTGGCGGTCCAGACCGACGCGTCATGGCTGCCCGTCTTCCTGAGGGCCGGCGCAATCGTGGTCGAGCGGGGTGGACCGCTGTCTCATGCGGCAATCGTCGCCCGAGAACTGGGCCTTCCCGCAGTCCTCAATGTCCCCGGAGCCGCCGGGATGCTCGGCGGCTCGACCGTGACGGTGGACGGTGACCGGGGCGTCATCGTCGTTCATGACGTCGCACCGACCGGAGCACCGTGAGGCGCCCGACGCATCCGAGGCGAACGCCCCGTCCGACCGCGGACGATCGGATCGACCGCGGGGAGACGTCCGAGTTGGGCATCTTCGTACCCGCCATCATGAGCGCAGGGCTGATCTTCTCGCTGGTCGCGCTGCTCCAGGACGCCCTCCAACGGCGCCGGTGGTCTGCCCGCCATCGGCGCGGTGCGCTGGCAACCGACGGGACCGTGCGCCTGCTCGCTACCGGGATTCCCGACCTGAGTGACTGGCTCCGCCGGCGCGCCGAGTACGGGCTGATCGCCCTCGGTTGGATCATCGGGGCTGCGCTGCTCGGCGTGGGCGCAACGGCGAACTACTTCCGGGCTGGCGGCTACGTCTCGGGCGTGGCGTGGCTGTGGGCGTGTTCCCTGCTCTTGGTGGCCGCACTCGCCACAGTGGGCGCAGTGGCGGCTGTACTCGCGTGCTGCGGGTCCCAGCCGCCCGGATGGACCTGGGGGCTGCTGACCCGCACCCCCTTGTCACGCCGGCCGAGCGCGATGGGCGCCCCGAAGGCGGAGTCCCGCTTCGCGGTGGCGGCCGGGTGGATGATCGGCATGCTCGGGCTGCTCGCCCTCGTGATCGCCCGACTGCCGAGCGTCTTCTCCGGCAGCGACCAACGGTTCGCGAACGCGATTGTGGGCTGGCCGTTCCCCAGGTGGCTCGATGCAGCAGCGCAACTCGGCGCAACGCAGGTGGTCTTGGTGCTCGCCGTGCTCGCCGTGGTCCTCGGCCGTCGGTGCGTCACGTTCTGCGTCGTCTACCTGGGCGCAGTCGCCGCGACGTTCGTCGCGGCCTTCTTGCTCACTGCGGTCGTGCACCGAGTCGAGCCGCTCGGAGTCCGCCTGACGGGCACCACCACGTTTGTCTGGGCTCCCGCCGCACAGGCGGCGGTGGTCGCAGGTCTGCTGCCGCTCGTCGTCGTGATCCGGGGCGGGTCGCGACGGGTCGCGGCGATCCTCGTCGGCGTGCTGACGGCCGGGGTGGTGGCGCTGGCAATCGCCGCCGTGCACGGCCGCGACGCGTGGCCGACCGATCTGCTGGGTGGAGTGCTGCTCGGCCTGACTGCGGTGTTCGTCGCTCGAGCGCTGCTCGCTGCGCCCCCGCACCATCGATCGTGTGCCGGGTGCCCGTGGGCCGAGACCGATGGGCCGGCCACCGGGATGATCCACCTTTCGGACGAGACCGTGCGGGCACTGCAACGGGGCGCGATCGCCTGGGTGCTGATTCTCGCCGGCGTCTTCGCCGCCCTCTCGTGGACCGTGGGGATCCCCCAGGACCCGGAAGGCTTCATCGTCTCGTCCTCGCTCACCGAGCCGCTGCAGATCGCGCTCGTGATCCTGCTCTTCGTCGGCGCGTTGCTCGCGTTCCGTTGGCAGCCCCTCGGGGCCGCTCTGCTCGCCCTTGCGGGCGTCGCACTCGGCGTCCTCGCCGCAGCCGAGTACCCGCCGACGGTCGGATTGCTGGTCACGGTGGCGGTCCTTGCGCCGGGTTTCCTGCTCTGGCTCTCGTGGCAACGCAACGCATCCGCCCGGCGGATCTGGGTGCTCGCGGTTGCGACGGTGAGCACCCTCACAGTGTCCTTCACCGCAACCGCAGCGGGGTACGACCACCTCTTCGGGCCGACCCATCCGTCGTCGGCGCTGCCCTTGTTGCCGGTCGAGGGGATCGAGTGGGCCTGGGCCGGTGGGGTGACGCCGACGTCGGCCGCCGTCGTGGTGCGGACCGACTTCGGGGTGGAACGCGCCCGGGTGCGCTTTCGGAACGCCGCGAGTGGTTCCGTCGTCACCACTCGTGCGCGCCGTGTTCCCGACAGCCGCATCGTGCGTATGCGGGCACGGGGTCTCACACCCGGCACGCGTTACCGATGGCGCGTCTTCACCGACGGGCGGGCCGACCACGCGCGGGGCCACGGCACGCTCACCACCTCTGTCGACGGTCCGATGTCGTTCACCGCGGTGGTCGGTGCCTGCTCGCGTACCGGCTCCGACGGATCGGTCTTCGACGCGATGCAGGCTGAGGACCCGGACCTCGTCGTCTTCAGTGGCGACCTGTTCTACGAGAACATCGGCTCGAACGACGTGGACGCGTTCCGGTCCGCGTACGACCGCGCGCTCACCCAGCCGGCCCCTGCCTCTCTCCTGCGCCACGCACCGGTTGCGTACCTCTGGGACGACCACGACTACGGGCCCAACGACGCCGACCGCACCTCACCCAGCCGCGCCGCAGCACGCACTTCGTACCGCCAGGGCGTGCCCTACGCACGACTCGGGCCGACGGGCCCGGCAACCCAGGCCTTCACGATGGGGCGGGTGCGCTTCATCGTCACCGACGAGCGATCGCAGCGCTCCGATCGGTCGATTCTCGGCGCACGTCAGATGCGCTGGTTCCTCGACGAACTCGTGCGCGCGAGCTCTTCTCATGCCCTGGTGGTCTGGGTCAACTCGGTGCCGTGGATCGGGAAGGCCAGTCCCGGCGCCGACGGCTGGAGTGGGTATCCCCGCGACCGGCGGCGCATCGCGGACACGGTGAAGTCCGAGGGCATCGACCACCTGGTGATGCTCGCCGGTGACGCGCACATGGTGGCGATCGCCGACGGGACCCACAGCGCCTATGCATCCGGTGGTGGAGGAGGATTCCCGCTGCTGCAGGCGGCCGCGCTCGACCGGCCCGGGTCCGTCAAGGGCGGGCCCTACAGCGAGGGCGCGATCCCCGGCGGCGGCCAGTACGGCGTGCTGCGCGTCGCCGATGACGGTATGACCGTCCGCGTGGAGTTAGAGGGCAGGCGCTGGGACGGACGGACGCTGCTCAGATACCGGTTCACCCGTTGACGCGCGCGTTCACGAGTGCGTCCGCTGCCTTCGTGGACTTGCCGACGGCGGTCGCCTACGCTCATCGCGCCCCGGCTCCGGGTCTGGCGGCGGGACGCTCCCGTCGGACCACCGGCGCAGCGAGGAGATCACCGTGCACGACGCGCCGCTCCTGCGACACCTCTACACCGTCGGCAGCCTCCGCAACGACGGCGACGGGGTGCGGTTCTCGGTCAAGAACCGGGTTTTCGACGCCACGCTGGTGGGGGTCGACCGGGTCGCCATCGACGGCGACGCGCTCCCGCTCGACCGGGTGAGCCTCGACCTCGACGGCGCCGAGGTCCCGGCGAGCGCGCTCGGCGCCGGAGTGCCGTTCCCGTTGCGTGCGGTCGTCGGGGTCCGCGTGCGAAGCGGCTCGCTCGACGAGGGGAGCCACGAGATCGAGGTCGACTTCCGGGCCGAGCCCTTCGGGGCGCTGCGCCTGCGGGTCCACGACACCCTGAGCGTGGCGCCGGAGACGATCCCGGGCATCCCTCGCCACCCCGACGACGACTACGGGCCGGAGGCGATCGCCGCCCGCCAGCGCTACCTCTCCGAGTTCAGTGGCGTGCCGCTCGAGCACATCACCCGGTATTCGTTCGATCCCCACGTGACCCAGGGGAACGTCGAGAACTTCGTCGGGGTGGCGCAGGTCCCCATCGGCCTCGCCGGGCCCCTGCGGATCCGCGGCGAGCACGCCGACGGCGAGTTCCTGATCCCGCTGGCGACCTCCGAAGGCACCCTCGTGGCGTCGTACAACCGCGGCATGAAGGTGCTCAACGAGTCCGGGGGTGCCGTGTGCACGGTCGTCGAGGACTGCATGCAACGTGCGCCCGTCTTCATCTTCGAGTCCGCCCGCGAGGCCCGCGACTTCAAAGCGTGGATCGACGAGCAGTTCGACGCCATCGCCCGGGCCGCCGATGCGACGACGAGCGTGGGCAAGCTGCTCTACATCGACACCTACCTCGCGTCGAAGTTCGCGTTCTTGCGCTTCAACTTCTCCACCGGCGACGCCGCCGGACAGAACATGGTCGGCCGGGCCACCTTTGCCGCCTGCTCGTGGATCCTCGAGCAGCTCGACACCGTGCGTCGCTTCTACCTGGAGTCCAACTTCGCGACCGACAAGAAGGCCTCGCAGGTCAACATCATGCGGACCCGCGGCAAGCGGGTCGTCGCCGAGGTCACCATCCCGCGCCAGGTGCTGACCTCGGTCATGCGGGTGGAGCCCGAGAGCCTGTTCTTCCACGCAGGCGTGGCCAACGTCGGCTCTTTCCTGGCCGGGGTCAACAACAACGGCCTGCACTCACCGAACGGCATCACCGCGATGTTCATCGCCACCGGGCAGGACGTCGCCAACGTCGCCGAGTCGTCGGCCGGCGTCGTGTACGCCGACCTGCTGCCCGACCAGTCGCTGTACCTGTCGATCACGATCCCGTCGTTGATCGTGGCGACCTTCGGCGGCGGCACGGGACTCGCCACCCAGCGTGAGTGCCTCGAGCTGCTGGGCTGCTCCGGGCCGGGGACGGTCAACAAGCTGGCCGAGATCGTGGCCGGCGTGGTGCTCGCCGGGGAGATCTCCCTCGCCTCGGCGATCTCGTCACTCGACTGGGTGTCGAGCCACGAGCAGTACGGCCGCAACCGCTGATCGCAGAGCGGGTGGGATGCTCACGACGTCACCGTGCCGCGCAGGCATCCGAGTGCGTACGGGAACTCCAGCGTCGCCGAGTAGTGGTACATCGTCACGACTTCCCCGTCGAGGAGGATCGGCGACGTCCGGCCGTGGCACGCGTCGAGGTCGGCGTTCTTCGGCAGTGCGCCGGACGCATCACGCTCCACCACGATCGGCACCCCGTCGAGGGCGAAGCCGACCACCGTCGACGGGCCGGTCGACGCGTCGACGATGCACGACGGCACGGCGTGGTAGTGGTATTGGCTCGCCTGCTGCGGGTGCCCGTCGCAGACGTCCTGGGTCTCGTAGGCCACGGCGTCGCGGAGCTGTTCGTCGACCGGGGCGAAGAGGGCGACGCCGTTGCGCAGTACCCCGATGGCCCCCATGCCGAGGCACCCGGGGGTCTCCGCCGCCGTCGGGACCAGGGGCAGCGTGAAGGTGAGGGCCGTGGCCGCGATGCGGTTGGGGTTGCGGTCGTAGGCGTATGCCGGGTCGGTGGCAGCGATCGGGAACGTACCCGTCACCATCCCGACGGGCAGGCCGTTGCTCGAGATCCTGCGGGTGTCGGCCTCGGACTGCTCGTCGTACTGGGCAATCGGCCAGGACACGTTCCCCTGGACCGCCACCTTGCGCGTGGCGTCCCACGTGCCGGCGGCCTCGTCGATCCACGGGCCCGC
>JBJSXO010000101.1:0-6214 GCA_046086425.1 Actinomycetota bacterium
ATGCCGTCGATGCCGCGCAGCACCTCCTCCGACCCCAGCGGGGCCACGAGGACGCCGTTGATCTTCACCACGTCGTCGGTGCGCCCGGCGGCCCAGAGCATGCCGTCGGGCCCCTCGCGCACGAGGTCACCCGGACGCCACCACCGTGTGCCGTCGGCGTCGGTCTCGAAGTGCGCGGCGTCGAGTGCGGGGTCGTCGAGGTACCCCGTGGCGATCGGTCCCGACACGAAGAGCTCGGCGAGGTTCCCGGCCGAGTCGGGAACCGGCCGGGTCCGCACCCGCATGTAGGGCGGGGTCCGGCCGAGCGGCACCGGTCCGGTGCCCTCGTCCCCGGGCTCGATCCAGATTGCGGCCGCCACGATCCCGCCGGCCTCGGTGCCGCCGTAGGCGTTGCGGATCACCGTGGAGTCCGGGAGCAGGGTGCGTAACGTCCGCACCTGCTCCCACGTGAACGGCTCCCCGCCCACCGAGACGCAGGTGACCGTGTCGAGGCGCAGGCCCGGCGCCACCGACCGCCCGAGCGCCACCGCGAGCGACGGTGTGATCGACACCACGGTGGCTCCGATGCGGGTCCACCAGCCCACCAGCGCGCTCGGGTCGGCGAGCACGTCCCGGGTGAGCACCAGGGTGTAGTTGCCGGGGAGCGCGGAGCCGAAGCGCACGCCTCCGACCCAGTGCATCTTCCCGGTGAACGCGAGCCGGGCCGTCTCCGGGTCCTGGCGGTAGTCGATGTCGCGCGTACGGATGGTGTCGAGGCAGCGCCAGGGCAGCACGACCCCCTTCGGGCGCCCCGTCGAGCCCGAGGTGAAGATCACCGCGGCTGGGTCGTCGGGGTGCACCGGCGTGGGCGCGAGGCGCTCGGTGCCCGGCCGGCTCGGCACCACGATCTCGCGTGCTTCGGTGCGCGCGGCCGCGGCACCCGCCTCGGACACCACCACCACGGGCGCCCGGCCGAGCCGAGCCCACAGGTCGCGGGCTGCCGTCGCCGGGAGGTCGGGTTCCAGCGGCACCACCGCGAGCCCGGCTCGGAACACGCCGTGGAAGCCGATCACCGCGCTGCGGTCCTGACCCACCACGAGCGGCACCGGCCCTGCGTACCCCTCGGGGAGCTGCGCGCGCAGCGTCGCGGCCAGCGTGGCCGCGAGCGCGTCGAGCTCGCCCAGGGTGAGCACGCCGTCGTCGTCGATCACCGCCGGGTGATTGGGCCGATCCCGTGCCGCCCGGGCCAGTGCCTCGGCGACCGTCGGAGCGTCGGCCGCCGCGCCGAACGCCGTGCCCGACGCTGCGCCGGTCCCCGCCTCCGTCACCGCCCGAACTCTAGTGAGCGGACGGTGGTGCCCCGTCGGGGGTGGGGGCGCAGCACGCGGGATCGTCGGTCTCCACCACCCGCAACGTTCCCGCCGGCACCTCGGTGTCGGCGAGCACGGTGTAGATCTCCCAGGCCTCCTGGTCGGGGCCGCTCACCCACACCTTGTCCTGCACCGCGTAGCAACAGGCCACCGCGTCCTCGGTCTCGGTGGGCAGGCCTTCCCCCGACAGGCGCGCCGTCGCCGCGACCACCTCGTCGGTGGACTCCACCTCGACGCCGAGGTGGCTGAGCGTGCCGGCCGCGCCGTCGCCCTCGATCAGCACCAGCTTCAGGGGTGGCTCGGCGATCACGAAGTTCGCGTAGCCCGGTCGGACCTTGGCCGGGGCGGTGGCGAACAGCCGCGCGTAGAACGCGACCGCATCGTCGAGGTTCGAGACGTTGAGCGCCAGCTGCACCCGGGCCATGCCCACCTCCGTCGCCGGATCGTGACCGTTCGGTCCCGCCCCGCGACTGTACCGATGCGCCCCGGTGGCACACCTTCGCCCCGTCGGCTCAGCGGGCCTCGGGCTCGAGCGCGCCCACGGAGATCGCGGCGGCGTGCACGTCGGGGGTGCACAGGGCAGCGAGCACCACGCTGCCCCCGATGAGCAGCACCGCCGGGCCGAGGTGCGGCAGCAACTCGACCACCACGGGCGCGCCGGTCGCGGTCGCCACGGTCATCAGCGCGATCGACGTGCCCGACGCGACACCGGGTCGGGGGGCCCAGGCGAAGAGGGGGCGGCACCCCTGGATGCCGTACGCGCAGCCCCACCCGATCACGAGCCCGCAGAACCCCGCGCCGAGGCCCGACACCGTGAGCAACCCCGCGGTGCCCAGCGCGCAGGCCACCAGCGACGCCACCAGGCCGAAGCGGGCGGGCATCCGGCCCGGCGCGTTCCACGCCAGTTGCGCAGTCGCCACGATCGCCCCGACGGCGAATGCCGCCGCGGCTACTGCGTACATCGCCGGCGAGTCGATGGCCACGCGGAAGAGCAGGTCCTGTTGGTAGAGGCAGAACGCGGCGATGGCCAGCATCGCGATCGAGCGGTTCACGTCGCGTTGGCGCACCACCGGCCGCCCCGGGCCGTCGGGCGTCGGGGCGGCGGGCGTGCCTTCGACCGCCGCGACGTCGAGGGCGGGTGCCACCACGGCCGGCGCGGGGGCGATGGCGAAGCGGGTGAACAGGATCGTCCCGATCACCACCGTCACCGGGACCAGCAGCGAGGTCACGGGCACGAGCAGCACCCCCGCGAGCAGGATCGCCCCGGCGAGCTTGCCGAAGTCGTAGGCCCAGCCCACACCGAACGCGCCCACGGCGCGGTCGTCGTCGGCCGCGTCGGCCAGAGCCGGGGTCACCACGGCCGACCACACCGCGCGGGTGATCCCTGCGACCGCTCCGGCTCCGAGGAGCAGCGCACTGGGGATGGCCCGGGTGCCGGCGAGGGTGAGGACCGTGGCGGCCACCGCTTCGAGCGCGCCCGCGGCGCGCAGCACCGGCCGGGCGGAGCCGTGGTCGTGGCGGTGACCTACCCAGAGCGCGCCGAGCGCACTGGCGATGCTGATGATCGCGACGAGCCACGCGGCGCGCGCCGGGCTTCCGTAGCGCCAGGCGCCCCACACCGCGGCGAGCGTTGCGGTGTACGCGCCGGTCATCCGCAGCACGAAGCCGCCGAGCAGGGTTCGGTAGTGGCGTGACCGGAGGATCAGCGCCACGAGTGGGTGACGGCGCACGGCGACTCGGGGGGAGGAGGTGAGGGACAGGGGGACGGAGGTCGGGCGGGATCGGGCGGGGGAACGGTCAGGCGGGGGCCGGCTCGGTGGGGAACCGCGCCCGGATCTCGTCGGGGTGCAGACCGAACTCGGTGAGATCGTACGTGTGCGGACCGAACTTCCCCTGACCGTTTGCGGCCAGGTAGGCCCGCAGCCGAGCCGCGACGTCGGGGGTGAGCTCGGTGTCGGTGAAGGCGGCGACGTCCTGCATCACGGCGAGGGGCGCGCGCACCAGGCGGTCGTAGTCCACGTCGAGGAACGCCGCGTCTGGGTGGGTGGCCCGGGCCTCGGCGGTGCGGGTGACGATCGCCTCGGCCACCGCCACCCAGTGCGTCGCGATGTACGCGGTGTGGTCGGCGTCGCTGAACGTGCCCGACAACGACCGCACCAGGCTGCACAGGGATCCGATCACCGGCACCGGGTCGCGGTGGGTGACCACGACGCGCGCGTCCGGGTACTGGGCGAGCAGGGCGTCGAGCGCGAGGCCGTGGTGTGGGCTCTTGAGTGACCACTGTCCTGGGGCGCGCGACTGCAGCACTTGGAGCGCGTCGTGGTGGTACCGGTACGCGGCGCGCTGGTCGGCGGCGAGCAGCCATTGCCCGTACGTGGGCACGTTGGCGATCGTCTCCCACAGCAGCGACGTGAAGTGCTGCGCGAGCAGGGTCACGCACTCGGTCGGCCCCTCGGCCGGCTCGTGGTGGATCGCCTTGAACCCGGGGTTCAGCGCGTCGAGCATCCCGCTCGCGGCGCGGGTCGCCTCGATGCGCGGGTCGGTGGCGAAGGTCGCGGCCTCCGGGGGCGGCACGGGGTCGCCAGCCTCGAAGCGGCGCAGCGCGCGCCGGCGCGGGTCCTCGGCGAGCAGCGCGCTGAGCAGGGTCGTGCCCGTGCGGGGCAGGCCGATCACGAACAGCGGCGCGGTGATGGGTGCGTCGGCCACCTCGGGGTGGGTCGTGCGCCAATGGGTGAGGCGGAGCCGGTTGCGCAGGGCGTCGAGCACCTGGGCCTCGAGCGCGACCGCCCCGATCTCGTTGAGCCGGGCCTCGCCGTCGAGCGCGGCGACGAGCACGTCGCGGCCGTCGCGGTACGACGGGTCGCCGAAGTCGTCGAGGCCGGTGTCGGCCACGGCGGCGGCTTCAAGCGCACGCGGGTCCACGGGGTGCTTCGTAGCACGGTCCGGGCCATGATGGGGTCCCGGGCCGGCCAGGGCCCGGAGGTCGAGCGAGGCGGTGGCGACGGTGGAGATGCTGGACGTTCTGCTCAGCGGCGGCACGGTGGTCGACGGGACCGGCCGTCCCGGGGTGCGCGCCGAGGTGGGCATCCGGGCGGGACGCGTCGTGCACGTGGGCGCAGGCGACGCCGGGCCGGCGGCGCGCACCGTCGACGTCACCGGCCTGGTGGTGGCCCCCGGCGTCGTGGACCCCCACACCCACTACGACGCTCAGCTCCTGTGGGACCCCACGGCGTCGCCGTCCAACGTGCACGGCGTCACCACCGTGATCGGCGGCAACTGCGGGTTCACCCTCGCGCCGCTGCGCCCCGACGACGCCGACTACCTGCGGCGCCTGATGGCCCGGGTCGAGGGGATGCCCCTCGGCGCGCTCGAGACCGGCCTCGACTGGGACTGGGAGTCCTTCGGTGACTACCTCGCCAAGTTCGAGGGCAACCTTGCGGTGAACGCGGGGTTCCTGGTCGGCCACTGCGCGATCCGCCGGACCGTGATGGGTGTCGACGCCGTGGGGGGCACGCCCACGCCCGAGCAGCTCGACGCGATGGGCCAGTTGCTCGCGGAGTCGCTCGCGGCCGGTGGGCTCGGCTTCTCGTCGTCGCAGGCCTACACCCACTCCGATGGTGACGGCGCACCCGTGCCGTCGCGCCACGCGCACCTCGACGAGATGCTCGCGCTCTGCGAGGTCGTGCGCCACTACCCGGGCACCACGCTCGAGTACATCACCGACGGCTGCCTCAACGGGTTCGCCGACGAGGAGATCGAGCGCATGGCCCGGATGTCGGCCACCGCGGGGCGGCCGCTGAACTGGAACGTGCTCACCGTCGACGCGCGTGATCCCGAGCGAGTGGCCAACCAGCTGCGGGCGTCCGACCGTGCCGCGGCGTTGGGGGGTCGGGTCGTCGCGCTCACGATGCCCACGGCGGTGGGGATGAACATGAGCTTCGCCAACTTCTGCGCGCTGTGGCTGATCCCCGGCTGGGACGAGGTGTACGCGCTCCCGATCCCGGAGCGGACCGCGCGTCTGCGCGACCCGAAGGTGCGTGCGCAACTCGACGCGCTCGCGCACTCGGAGGCGGCCGGGGTGATGCGGCGCCTGGCCGGATGGGGTGGGTACCGCATCGGCGACACGTTCTCGGCCGCCAACGCGGGGCTGTCGGGCCAGACCGTGCGCGAGATCGCCGAGGCGCGGGGCACGTCCGACTTCGACACGCTGCTCGACGTGGTCGTCGCCGACGATCTGCGGACCGTGCTGTGGCCGAGCCCGACCGACGACGACGGCGAGAGCTGGCGGATGCGGGCCGCGCTGTGGGAGGACCCCCGGGTCATGATCGGCGGCTCGGACGCCGGCGCCCACCTCGACCGCATGTGCGGCGCGCCCTACCCCACGGCGTTCCTCGCCGACTGCCTCCGGGGTCGCCGGCTCGTGCCGATGGAAACGGCGGTGCGCCTGATGACCTCGGTGCCCGCGGACCTCTTCGGCCTCGTCGATCGCGGCCGGGTCGTCGAGGGGGCGATCGCCGACCTGATGGTCTTCGACCCCGCGACCGTCGACGCCGGCCCGGTCCGCACCACCGACGACCTCCCGGGCGCGAACAAGCGCCTCGTGGCCGACGCGATCGGCGTGCCCCACGTCTTCGTCGGCGGCGAGGAGATCGTGCGTGACGGGGTCCCCACCGCCGCCCGCCCCGGCACCCTCCTGCGCTCCGGCACCCACACCCGCGACGTGAGGATCTGACCGTCGTGTTCCTTTGGAAGACGACGGTCAGATACGCACCAAGAGACTGGGGGTCAGGTGGTGGTGGGGGTCACCGGGGTGGTGGTCGTGGTGGTGGCGCAGGGGTCGGTGGTCGACGTGGTCGGACCGGTGG
>JBJSXO010000102.1:0-3932 GCA_046086425.1 Actinomycetota bacterium
GTCGGACGCGGTGATCTCCTGCTCGAGCGCGGTGACCCGACCGGTCACCACGGTCGGCGTACCCCCACGTCCTCCGGCGTTGCCGAGGGCGACGAGCGGGTCGCCGACGGTCAGCGAACCCGACGACCCGATCGTGGCGGCGGTCAGGCCGGCGACGTTTTGCACCTGGATCAGGGCGACGTCGTCCACGACGCTGTACCCGAGCACCTTGGCCGGCCGGGTCAGGCCCGTGGCCGCGAACTCCACGGTCAGTCCGGTCGAGCCCGCGATCACGTGGTTGTTGGTCAGCGCGAGACCGGTGCTCGAGATGATAATGCCGGTGCCCGCAGCCTGCCCGCCCCCCTCGACCGCAGTGTTGACGTTCACCACCACGTCGTCGACGGCGGCCACGAGCGCCGCGGTGTCCAGGCTGTTCGCTCCCCCGCCGGCGGTCGGGCCGTCGAGTCCGTCGATGGGTCGGCCCGACGGCCCACCGGTGCCGAGCGTCGTGCCGTCGGCCCCCAGCGTCGCTCCCCGGTCCCGGCCCAACTCGTAGCCCACGACCGCCGGGGCCACGAGGACCGCGAGCACGGTGAGGAACGCGACGATCCGCCGGTGCCCGGGCCGACGCGGCGGCTCGCCCGAGCCGGGATGGTGGGCGGGCCAGGAGCCGGGCTCCGGGGCGGGCCAGGCGGCCGGCGGGGACGAGATGTCGGGCTCCGGCGCGGGCCAGGCGGCGGGTTCGGGGTCGGAGATGGGGGGCATCGCGCGCTCCTTCCCTGGGGTTCGGGGGGCTGCACCGGGGGGTCGGCCCTCCATTCAAGAGGCTGGGCCGGCCGTGGGGTGTTCGCTTCCTGAGAACTCCTGAGAGGCCGCGAACGTTCCGGGATCTGCGCCGGCGCTCAGCCCCGAAGGCCAGCCCCGTGGGCGGCGGCCACGGCGGCCACGCAGGCCTGGCGCAACTCGAGGACCTCGGCGTCGGTGAGCGTGCGGTCCGGGGCCCGGAACCGCAGCGCAAAGGCCAGGCTGCGGCGGCCGGCGCCGAGTTGGTCGCTGCGGAACTCGTCGAAGCAGCGGACGTCTTCCACTAGGGGGCCAGCCGCCTTTCGCAGGGTCGTCGCCACGTCGGCCGCGAGGACGCCGTCGTCGACCACGAAGGCCAGGTCGATCACCGACGGAGGGAACGACGACGCCGGCCGGAACTGCCGATCGACCCGCGGGGCGCGCGCCAGCGCGTCGAGGTCGAGCTCGAACGCGACAGCCGGCGCGGGCACGTGTGCCGCCGCCAGCGTGGCCGCTGCAAGGACACCCACGACCCCGACGGCCTCGGTGCCCGCGAGCACCTGCGCCGAGGCGCCCGGGTCGAAGCCGGGGACCGCAACCGGCGCGAGCCGTACCCCGGCGACTCCCAACGCGTCGGCGACGGTGCGTACGAGATCGACCGCGTCGTAGGCGTCGACGGCTCGGTCGGGCTCGACCGGGGTCCGGCGCACCACTCCGACCAGCAGCCCGGCCACCGAGTCGGGCTCCTCCGGCAGGGCGTGAGCCTCGGCCGGGACCCGGAACACCCGGCCCATCTCGAACAGCGCGACGTCACCCCGGCCCCGGGCGACGTTGTGGGCGGCGGCCGCCGCGAGCCCGGGCAGCAACGTGGGCCGCAGCACCGACTCCTCCGACCGCAGGGGGTTGGCCACCGATACGGGCGCGTCCACCCCGAACCGCGCGGCGGCGTCGGGCGAGATCAGCGGGATGGTCACCGCCTCGGCGAGACCGGCCCCGACGAGCGCGTCGGCGACGCGCCGGCGCTCCTGCTGGCGGGCCGACAGGCCTCCGACCTGGTGCTCGGGCTTGGGGACGGTCCGGCCGATCGCGTCGAAGCCCACCCGGCGGGCGACCTCCTCCACGAGGTCGATCTCCCGCTCGAGGTCGGGTCGGAACGTCGGTGGCACCGCCTCGATCGTGTCTCCGTCGCCGGCGACGTCGATGCCGAGCGGGGCCAGCGCGTCGCGCACCTCGCCGTCGGTGAGCGCCGTCCCGAGCAGACCATTGACCTTGCTGGTGCGCACGACGATCCGGGGGCGCACCGCCGGGACCGGATACTCGTCGACCACCGTCGCCCCGGGTCGCGCGTGGGCCACCTCGCCGAGCAGTTCCATCGCGCGCGCTGCCGCACGGGCCACACCGTCCGGATCGATCCCCCGCTCGAAGCGGGCGCTCGACTCCGAGCGCAGCTTGAGCCGCTTCGACGACCGGGCAATGCCCATGCGCTCGAAGTAGGCCGCCTCGAGCAGCACCCGTTCGGTGCCGTCGCGTACCTCGGAGTCTCCCCCGCCCATGATCCCGGCGAGGGCCTGGGGTGCCCGGGTGCCGTCGCAGACCAGCAGGTCGGCGGCGTCCAGCGTGCGCTCGACCCCGTCGAGGGTGGTGATCCGCTCTCCCGTGTCGGCGAGACGCACCACGATCCCCGGGCCGCCGAGACGGTCGAGGTCGAACGCGTGCAGCGGCTGGTTCTGCTCGAGCAGCACGTAGTTGGTGACGTCGACGACGTTGTTGATCGACCGCACCCCCGCCTTCACCAGGCGCCGGGCCAGCCACGGGGGGGACGGACCGATCGTCACCTCGGCCGTCCAGGCGAGATACCGGTGGCAGCGCTCCGGCGCCTCGATGATGACCGGGACCGGCATCGACGCGATCCGGTCGGACGCCACGACGGGCTCGGGGACGACGAAGGGCAGGCGGAAGTGCGCCGCGAGCTCTCGGGCCACGCCGACGACGCACATCGCGTCGGGCCGGTTCGGGGTGATGGCGAGATCGAAGATCACATCGTCGAGGCCGAGTACGTGACGTACGTCTGCGCCCAGCTCGGCGTCGGCCCCCAAGGCCACGATGCCCGAGTGGTCCTCGCCCAGGCCCAGCTCCTTGGCCGAGCACAGCATCCCGTCGGACACCTCACCCCGGATCGTGCGGCGCTCCAGGGTGAACCCACCGGGCAGGGTCGCGCCGGACGGGGCAAAGGGAACGAGCATGCCCGGCGCGATGTTGGGTGCGCCGCACACCACGCGGGTCTGGCCGTCGCCGATTTCGACGTCGGCAAGCCGGAGCTTGTCGGCGTTGGGATGCGCCAGCACGGCGAGAATGCGGGCGACCCGCACGCCCCGCACCTCCCGACCGGGCTCCTCCACGGCGTCGACCTCGAGGCCGAGCTGGTTCAGGGCTCGGACGATCTCGTCGACCGGGGCGTCGACCGGCGTGAAGTCGCGGATCCACGACAGCGGCGCACGCATCAGGACCTCGCCTCCGTCGTCATCTCAGTACTGCTCCAGGAATCGGAGGTCGTTGTCGAAGAAGGTCCGGATCTCGCTGATCCCGTAACGGATCATGGCGATGCGCTCGAGGCCGAAGCCGAACGCGAAGCCCTGCCACTCGTCGGGGTCGATGCCGACCTTCTCGAACACGTTCGGGTCGACCATGCCGCATCCACCCAGCTCGATCCATCCGGTATGCGAGCACACGCGGCACCCATCCCCGCCACAGAACACGCAGCTCACGGCGAGCTCGGCCGAGGGCTCGGTGTAGGGGAAGAAGTCCGACCGAAACCGTGTGCGCACGGACTCGTCGTCGAACAGCCGGCGAGCAAAGGCCTCGATGGTCCCGAAGAGGTCGGCCATGGTCAGGCCCCGGTCGACCGCGAGACATTCCATCTGGTGGAAGGCGGGCGAGTGGCGCGCGTCGAGCGTCTCGTTGCGGTACGTGCGCCCCGGCGCCACCACGTAGATCGGAGGCGCCTGGGTCTCCATCGTCCGGATCTGCACCGGCGACGTGTGGGTGCGCAGCATCATCTGCTCTGCCGCACCCCGGTCGACGTAGATGGTGTCCTGCATGGACCGGGCCGGGTGCGCCGGTGGGATGTTGAGCGCCTCGAAGTTGTGCCAGTCGTCCTCGACCTCGGGACC
>JBJSXO010000103.1:0-2835 GCA_046086425.1 Actinomycetota bacterium
CACGGCCGAGGGCATGCGGCCGAGCAGCGTGGACACCTCGGACCCGGCCTGCACGAACCGGAAGATGTTGTCGACGAAGAGCAGCACATCCTGGCCCTTGACGTCGCGGAAGTACTCGGCGACGGTGAGCGCGCTCAGTGCGACCCGGAGGCGAACCCCCGGCGGCTCGTCCATCTGTCCGTAGACGAGCGCGGTCTTCTCGATGACACCCGACTCGGTCATCTCGAGCCAGAGGTCGGTGCCCTCACGGGTCCGCTCGCCGACGCCGGCGAACACCGACACGCCACCGTGCTGGGTGGCGACCCGCTGGATCATCTCCTGGATGAGCACCGTCTTGCCCACCCCCGCGCCACCGAACAGGCCGATCTTGCCCCCCTGCACGTAGGGCTCGAGCAGGTCGATGACCTTGATGCCGGTCTCGAACATCTGGGCCTTGGGCTCGAGCTCCGAGAACGGCGGCGACGGGCGGTGGATCTCCCACCGGTCGTCGATGTCGGTGAGCTGGGCCTCGGTGACGTCGAGCGGCTGACCGATGACGTTGAACACGTGGCCGAGCACGCCGTCGCCCACCGGCATCGTGATGCCCCGGCCGGTGTTGCGCACGATCGTGCCGCGCTGGAGACCGTCGGTCGGCTTCATGCAGATCGCCCGGCACCGTCCCTCGCCGATGTGCTGCGCGACCTCGGCGACGATGGTGATTGTCTGGCCCTCGAGCTCGGCATCCATCTCCAACGCGAAGTTGATCTCCGGAAGCGCGTCGTGGGGGAACTCCACGTCGACGACCGGCCCGGCGATCGCGATGACGCGACCGTCCTTGAGGCCGGAGGACTGCGGGCTGGTCGGCTCGGCAGTGACGGTCATGAGTGGTCTCCTGGTTCCTCGAACGATCAGGCGGCGTGCTGGGGGGGCTCGGACGAATAGACGTGCTCGCCCGAGGTCGTGTGCATGGAGTCTCCCGAGCGGAGGGCCTCGGCACCGCCGACGACCTCCATGATCTCGGTGGTGATCGCGTCCTGACGGGCCCGGTTCATCACCCGGGTGAGGCTCGTGATCAGGTCCTCGGCGTTGTCGGTCGCGGACTTCATAGCCCGTTGACGTGCTGCGTGCTCCGACGCTGCGGCGTTGAGGAGCGCCGCGTAGACACGGGCCTCGGCGTAGCGCGGCAGCAGCTCGTCGAGGATCGCCGCGGGCCCCGGCTCGAACTCGTAGTCCGGGGCCACGCCCTCGGTCGACGCGACCTCGAAGGTCTCCCGGTCGAGGGGGATAAGCGGGCGGACCACCACCTCCTGCGAACCGGCCGACACGAACCGCGTGTACACGAGGTTGACCATGTCGACGTCGCCCGCGAGGAACGGTGCAGCCACCGCAGCCGCCACCGCCCGCGCGTCCTCGTAGGACGGCTGGTCGCTGAAGCCCGTGTGGGCGGCGAGGATCCGGTAGTTGCGGTACCGGAAGTAGCCCTCCACCTTGCGGCCCACGACGACCAGCTCGTAGTCGCGCCCGAGGAGCTTCTGCTCGCGCATGGATCCCTCGGCGGCGCGGATCACCGACGAGTTGTACCCGCCGCACAGGCCGCGGTCGGCGGCGATCACCACGTGGGCGACCCGGCGGATCTCGGGACGAGGCACCAGGTACGGGCTGCCCGACGCCGTGCCCCCGGCCGCGGCCAGGTCGCGCACTACCTGGGTGATCTGGTCGGCGTAGGGCGCCGCCGCATGGACCCGCGCCTGAGCGCGCACGATCCGGCTCCCGGCGATGAGCTCCATCGCGCGGGTGATCTTCTTGGTGGAGTTGATGCTGCGGATCCGCCGTCGGAGGATCCGCTCCTGACCAGAGGCCATGCCTGCCTATTCCGTCTCGAGCGTTTCCGGGCTGGTCGCCTCGCCGGGTGCATCCGCCCCGGTCGCCAGGACGTCGGCGCTCGCCGCCGGACCGTCACCGCCGCCGTGCAGCTCCTCGAAGTGGCGCTTGAACTCGGCCACCGCAGCCTCGAGCGCCCCACCCGCAGGCAGGCCACCGGTGTCGCGGATCTCGGCGAGGAGCCCAGAGTGACGACCCCGGAAGTACTCGAGCAGCTCCTGCTCGAACTGGCGGACCTTCGAGGTGTCGACGTCGTCGAGGACGCCGGCGGTCCCCACGTAGATGGAGACGACCTGCTCCTCCACCGGCATCGGCGAGTTCAGCGGCTGCTTGAGCAGCTCCACGAGCCGCTCCCCGCGGTCGAGCTGCGCCCGGGACACCGCGTCGAGCTCGGACCCGAAGGTCGCGAAGGCCTCGAGCTCGCGGAACTGCGCCAGGTCGAGCTTGAGCGTTCCCGACACGCTCTTCATCGCCTTGATCTGCGCGGCACCACCGACCCGGGACACCGAGATGCCCACGTCGACGGCCGGGCGCACACCCGACTTGAAGAGGTCGTCCTGCAGGTAGATCTGGCCGTCGGTGATCGAGATCACGTTGGTCGGGATGTACGCCGAGACGTCGCCGGCCTTGGTCTCGATGACCGGCAGCGCGGTGAGCGAGCCGGCGCCGCGCTCGTCGCTGAGCTTGGCGGCACGCTCGAGCAGGCGGCTGTGGAGGTAGAACACGTCGCCGGGATAGGCCTCACGGCCCGGCGGACGACGCAGCAGCAACGACATCTGGCGATAGGCCTCGGCCTGCTTCGACAGGTCGTCGTACACCACCAGGGCGTGCTCGCTGTTCTCCATCCAGTGCTGACCCATGGCGCAGCCGGCGTAGGGGGCGAGGTACTTGAACACCGCCTCGTCGGCGGCGGGGGCGTTGACGACCACGGTGTACTCCATGGCCCCGTACTCCTCGAGGGTGGCCACGGTCTGG
>JBJSXO010000104.1:0-2125 GCA_046086425.1 Actinomycetota bacterium
CGCTGCCGCGCCGGACGGCGTAACGGGGCACCCGGAGCGGGTAGGCCCGCTCGAGCACCTCGACCGGCGTGTTTCGGCTGTTGGTCATCGCAGTGTGGACCGCGCTCATGCCGGCGCGCCCGGGGCGGCCACCCTGCCCGCAACCGGTGGTCTCGTAGTAGACCCAGGCGGGCTCACCGGTGCGGGGGTCGGCGGCACCGCCGAGCAGCAGGTTGTTCATCGTCCCCTGGTTGGCTGCGCCGACACGTTCGGGCACCGCCTGGGCCAGCGCCCCGAGGCACACGTCGGCGATGCGCTGGCTCACCTCCACGTTCCCGGCCCCGACTGCGGCGGGGAACTCCGCGGCCACGATGGTGCCCGATGGTGCGATCACGGTGACCGGGCGCATCGTGCCACCGTTCGCAGGGATGGTCGGGTCGGTGGCGCAGCGGACCGCGAACGCCACTGCGCTCACCGTGACGGCTTCGACCGCGTTCACGTTGCCCGGCCGCTGTGCGCCGGTGCCGGTGAAGTCGAACGTCGCGGTGTCGTCGGCGATCGTGACCGTGACGACCACCTCGGTGGGATGCTGCTGCTCGGGCCGGGGCCCGACCGAGTCGACGACGTCGGTGAATGTGTACCGGCTGTCGGGCGGGTCCTGGAGTGTGGTGCGCATTCGCCGCTCGCCGTACTCGATCAGGTCGTCGAGCGGTGCGGGGTCGCCGAGCCGCTCGACGAGATCGGCGAGCCGGGCGACGCCGATGGCGTTCGCGCCGACCTGTGCCGCGAGGTCGCCGCGACGCTCCTCGGGAGAACGAGAGCTGGCCACGAACACCTCGCGCACGTCGTCGTCGAGCACGACCGGAGGCAGCCGCAGCCCCTCCTCGTGGATCTCCCGCGCGTCGGGCGGCATCGAGCCCGGCGCGCTCCCGCCGAGGTCGGCGTGATGTGCACGGTTCGCGGCCCAGCCCACGAGGGTGCCGCCGACGTAGGCCGGAGCCACCAGCGTGACGTCGTTGAGGTGCGTACCGCCTGCGTACGGGTCGTTGGCGATGATCTGGTCGCCGGGCCCGACTTCCGCTCCGCGCGCCGCGATCGCGGCGGCCACCGCGGCGGGCATGGAGCCGAGATGCACCGGGATGTGCTCGGCCTGCACCAGGAGCTCGCCGACCGGGGTGAACAACGCGGCCGAGCAGTCGGCACGCTCCTTGATGTTGGGGCTGAACGCGCCTCGCTGCAGGACCAGCCCCATCTCCTCGGCGATCCCCGTGCACCGGGCGATCAGGACCTGCAGCGCCGCCGGGTCGGTCATCGGCCCCGCCGGAGGATCCAGGCCCCGAGCGGACCCGGCTCGGCCCACCAACCGCCGGGCACGAACACGGTGCAGTCGGCCTCGGCGACGACGGCGGGACCGCGGACCGCAGCGCGCTCGGGTGCGGGTAGGTCGGCGAGCGACCGGGGTGCAGCGAGGCTGGCCCGGGCCCGCAGCGCCACCACCTCGATCGTGGCGTCGGGCCGGATGTAGCCGTTGCGCTCGGCGTGTGCGGCCGTGAACGCGTCGAGGTCGGGCACGGTGATCTCGTGGCTCTGGCCCGCGTACCGGCAGTCGAGCGCAGTGTCGACGACCGCCGCGGTCCCGACCAAGGCGCGCACCTCGTCCCCGAGCGTGGCCAGCGCAGCGGTGAGGTCGACGGGATCGGTGCCACCGGCCCACGAGCGGACCTGCTCGCGTCGGCGGGGCGCCCCGAGCAGGCCGACGGCGGAGAGCACCCCTGCGCGCGCGGGCACGATCACCGCGGCCATCCCGAGCGCGTCGGCGATCGCGCACGCGTGGATCGGCCCTGCGCCACCGAACGCCACCAACGCGAGGTCACGGGGGTCCACACCACGTGCCACCGTGACCGCGCGCACGGCCTCCTCCATGGCGGCGTCCACCACGGCGATCACGCCGTCGGCGGTGATCCCGGCATCGTCGATCGCCCGGCGCGCCGCGGCGACGTCGAGCCGGCCGAGTCCCGGGAAGGGATGCTCCACCGGGATACGGCCCGCCACCAGATCGGCGTCG
This sequence comes from Actinomycetota bacterium, assembly GCA_046086425.1. GTDB lineage: Bacteria > Actinomycetota > Acidimicrobiia > IMCC26256 > PALSA-555 > CAIUKV01. Next base: position 2,045 of record JBJSXO010000104.1, read on the forward strand.
GTCACGGTGGGGCGGACGCCCCCGCGCCCGTAGCCCGCCGGGCCGGGGTCGGCGCCGGCGCTCTCGGGGCCGACCACGAGC
>JBJSXO010000105.1:0-9137 GCA_046086425.1 Actinomycetota bacterium
GAGGTGCCCGACATCGTGGCCGCGATCGAGCGGGCCACCGACCTCGACGAGCGCCAGAAGCAGGCCCTCGTCGACGTCTACCGGTCCATGCGCCGGGCCCCGGCCGCCGACCTACCTGCCGACCTACCTGCCGACCCGCCCGCCGACCCGCCCGGGTCCCGGGAGGACGGTCCCCCTGTCGGCCCATAGGCGATAGGTAGGATCATCGGCCCTATGTCGCCCCGGCGGGTCGCCCTGCTCTCCCTCCACACCTCGCCCCTGGCCCAGCCCGGCCGTGGTGACGGCGGGGGCATGAACGTCTACGTGCGGTCCCTGGCCGTGGCCCTCGCCCGGGCGGGCGTGGACTGCGACCTGATCACCCGGGCCGACCACCCGGGGGCCCCGCGGGTGACCGGCCTCGAGCCGGGCGTTCGGCTGGTGCACCTCGACGCCGGGCCCCGGCGCAGCGTCCCCAAGGCCGACTTGCTGGACTACCACGACGAGTTCGCCGACGCCGCGGCGGCCTGGCTCGAGGGGCCCGGCGGTGCCGACGTGCTCCACGCCAACTACTACGTCTCCGGTGCGGTAGCCCACACGCTCAAGCACCGACTCGGCGTCCCCGTGGTCACCACCTTCCACACGCTGGCCCGGGCCAAGGAGGACGTGGGGATCCACGACGACGCCGCCGACCGCGCCGCCGTCGAGGAGTCGATCGTGCGGTGCGCGGACGGCCTGGTCGTGTCCACCCACGAGGAACGAGACCTCCTCGTCGACCAGTACGGCGCCGTCGCCGAGCGCATCGAGGTCATTCCCCCGGGGGTCGACCACTCGGTGTTCACCCCGGGCCCGGCCGGGCGCGTGCGCCGCCACTGGCGGGTGGGCGACGACCCGGTGCTCCTCGTGGTGGGCCGCATCCAGCCCCTCAAGGGCGTCGACCTCGCGGTGCGCACGCTCGCCGCGCTCGACCACCCCCGGGCCCACCTGGTGGTGGTCGGCGGCCCGAGCGGCGCAGAGGGCGAGGCGGAGTTGACCCGTCTCCGCCGCCTGGTGCACGACCTGGGGCTGAGCGACCGGGTGCGCTTCGAGCCGCCGCAGGCCCACGAGGCCCTCGCCGCCTACTACCGCGACGCCGACGTGGTGCTCGTGCCGTCGCGGTCGGAGTCCTTTGGCCTGGTCGCCCTCGAGGCGGCGGCGTGCGGGACGCCGGTGGTGGCCACGGCAGTGGGCGGGCTGCGGTCCGTGATCACCCACGGGGCGAGCGGCTACATCGCCGACGACCGCGACCCGCAGACCTTCGCCGGCTACGTGGCCGAGATCCTCGGCGACGCCGACCGCGCCGCAATGCTCCGGACGCGTGCCGCGCAGGAGTCCCGCCGGTACACGTGGAGCATCGCCGCCGCCCGGCTTCGCCGCCTCTACGCCGACGTTCCCGCCCGCGAGTTGGTGCGGTGCACGTAGACGAGCTCGACGAGCGGCGGGCGGCGGCGCACGCGTTGCTGGCCCGCCAACTCGAAGGCCCGGTCGCCGCGGCCCCCTGGGTCCAGCACGTGGAGTACGAGCCAGCCGTGCCCCGCTGGTACGTGCGGTTCGGCTGCGAGGGTCGCGACGCCGCGACCATCTACTTCGACCTGCACCAGCGCAGCCTGCACTACGAGGTGTACTTCCTGCCCGACCCCCCGGCGAACCGGCTGGAGTGCTACCGGTTCCTGCTCGGTGCGAACCACACCCTCTACGGCGCCCGGTTCTCGATCGGCCCTGACGGCGACCTCTACCTGTCGGGGCGGGTGGCCCTCGAGCACCTCGACGAGCAGGAGCTCGACCGGGTGATCGGCGTGCTCTACGAGGCGACCGAGCGGTGGTTCCCGCCGCTGGTGCGGATGGCCTATCCTCGCCACTGATCACTTGCAGATCACGACAGAATGTGACAACATGTCCGAGCCGGCCCGCCGACCGCGGATCCGTGGACCGGCAGGGACGAGGGCCCGAGGTGTGATGGCCCGTGCGTTCGGGGAAGTGCGCACGGCGACCGGAGCCCCTCGGGCCTGTCCGCGTCGGCCCCGCTTCGCCGGCGCGTCGCGGCACTCGGTCCGGCCGGCGACCGCGCCCACGACGCCGAGCGCGCCCGTGACCGGCTCCGGGAACCTCCCGGGGCGCCGCAAGACACGCCGATAGGCTTCGGTGGTGACCCGCCTTGCGCTCCTCGGTGGCGGCCGGATGGGCCAGGCGCTCGTGGCCGGCCTGCTCGACGCCGGCTGGGAGGCGGACGCGCTCGCCGTGGCCGAGGTCGACCCCGACCGGCGCCGGGCCCTGGAGGCCGACTTCCCCGGTGTCCGGGTGGTCCCGAGCCCGGCGTGGGCCGTGCCCGACGCCCAGGTGGTGGTCGTGGCGGTCAAGCCCGACGACGTGGCGGTCGCGCTCGAGGCGGCGGCGCCGGCGCTGGCCGAGTCGGCGCTGGTCCTGTCGATCGCCGCGGGCGTGACGATCGCCGCCCTCGAAGCGAGTGCGCCCGGGCGGGCCGTGGTGCGGGCCATGCCCAACACCCCGGCTCTGGTCCGGGCCGGGGCGGCGGCGATCGCGGGGGGGACGCAGGCCACGGAGGCCGATCTCGACCTTGCCGAGCGGGTGCTCGGCGCGGTGGGCGTGGTCGTGCGGGTGCCCGAGAAGCAGCTCGACGCGGTCACCGGCCTCTCCGGATCCGGTCCGGCCTACGTGTTCCTCGTGGCCGAGGCCCTCATCGAAGCCGGGGTGCTGGCCGGCCTGACCCGGGACACCGCGCGCGTCCTCGTCACCCAGACGTTGCTGGGCTCGGCCCGGCTCCTGGCCGAGGGTGAGGAGCAGCCGGAGGCGTTGCGGGCGGCGGTGACGTCGCCGGGGGGCACCACTGCTGCGGGCCTCGCGGTGCTCGAGCAGCACGGCGTGCGGGCCGCGCTGCTCGCAGCGGTGCAGGCTGCCGCGGAGCGCTCCCGCGTCCTCGGACGGCCGGAGGACTGATGAGCCGGCGGCCGCGCCGCAACCGGCCACCCCGCCTCGACGATCCCACGCCTGTCCCGCCGCCGGCGGTCTCCGGGCCCCAGCCGCGTCGGCGCAGCGCTCGAAGGCGCCTCCTCGACGCCCACGTCACCGGTGCGCACCTCCGGCTGGGTCGCGAGGGAGTCGGCCAGGCCGTGCGCGCGCTGGTGCGCGGCGACCCCCACGCGCGGCTGGGGTGCGACGGTCTCGACGGCTGCACCGCGGACGAGGTCCGGGCCGCGCTGGCGAAGACCCACGGGTGGGACCCGGCGCCCCGTCGGGCCGCGATCGACCCCGACGCCACCCTCACCGCGCTCGCCGCCGCGGCCGACCGGTTGCGCGCGGCGGCATCCGGCGGTGCTCGCGTGGCAGTGGCCACGTCGCGCCCGGCGTCGCTGCTGGGCCTCGCCCAGTGGGTGGCGGGCGAGGTGGCCGGGCTCGGGGCCACCGTGCTGGCCTCCACCACCGCGCCGGTGGAGGGGCTCGGGCGTCGGTCGCTGTGGTGGGTCGGCGACGTCGCGGTGGTCACCGACGGTCGGTCCCTGCTCGCCCACGACGGGGTCCCCGGTGGCGACGACTGGCTCTTCGCCGTGGGCCGTCCCGACCTCGTGGCCGCCGACCGCTGCTTTGCCGGCGCGGCGCTGCGGGCCGGGGTGGAGACCATCGCCTGGGCCGACCTCGACGCACCGGCGCTCGCCCTGGCGGCGGCCCGGGGCCGCCCGGTCCTGGTGGTGCCGGTCGACGAGCAGCGGCCGGCCCCCGCCTACGACGCCGTGATCGCCGTGCTGGAGGGCCCCCCGGGCCCCCCGGGCCCCCCGGATCCCCCGGATCCCTTGTCCCAGGCGGGGAGCGGGGCCTGAGGCACGCCCGGGCACCCCAGCCACTGGCGCACCGTCGGCCACATTCGACAACTCGGGCACCGTGCCCTACGCTGCTCGGGCTAGGTGGCGGAGTGGAAGGGTTTCACCGTGGCGGAGTCGTTTTCCAAGGCGCGCTTTCTGACGGTTCAGGAAGTCGCGGATCTCATGCGGGTGTCGTCGATGACGGTGTACCGGCTCATCAAGGCCGGGGACCTGCCCGCGGTCCGCGTCGGCCGGTCGTTCCGGGTCAGCGACGCCGACGTCGACGCCTATCTGGCGTCTCGCTACACCCAGGCCGGCTGACGCCCCGGCGTGGGCGACCCGCCGGTGCGACCCTTCGTCGCGTTCCTCTCCGACTACGGGCACCACGACGAGTTCGTGGGGGTGTGCAAGGGCGTGATCGCATCGATCGCGCCCGACGCCCGGGTCGTGGACCTCGTCCACGACCTGCCGCCCCACGGTGTCGCCGCCGGCGGTCTCGCGCTCGTGCGGTCCGTGCAGTACCTGCCCGAGGGTGCCCTGGTGCTCGCCGTGGTGGACCCGGGGGTCGGGACCGACCGGCGGCTCGTCGCAGTGGAGTGCGAGCCGGCCACGCTCTTCGGCCCGGACAACGGGCTGCTGGCCCCGGCGGTGGCCATGCTCGGCGGGGCCCGTCAGGTGGTCGAGCTGGCCGAGCCGGCGTACCACCTCCCCGCGCCCGGCCCCACCTTCGCGGGGCGCGACGTGCTGGCCTCGGCGCTCGCCCATCATGCTGCGGGCGTGCCGTTGACCGCGCTCGGCCCGGCGGTCGACCCGGCCGGGCTGATGCCCGGTCTCGTGGGGCTGCCCCGGATCGCCCCTGGGGGCGCGATCGAGGCCGAGGTGTGGTGGGTCGACCGGTTCGGGAACTGCCAACTCAACGTCGGCCCCGACGAGCTCGAGGAGCTGGGCGGCGGGCGGGGCGGCCGGGTCGAGATCCGGGCCGGCGACACCGTGTGCGCGGCCCGCTGGGTCGACGCCTACGCCGAGGCCAAGGCGTCGGAGCTGGTGCTGCTCGTCGACAGCTACGGGCTGCTCGCCCTCGCGCTCGACCGACGATCGGCCGCGGCCGAGCTCGGCCTGCGCTCCGGCGCCGCGGTCACCCTGGTGCCCCCGGGTGCCACCGCCGCCTGACCCTGCCCGATACACCAGACCACATCGACGAGCCGGACCGACGAGCCGGACCGAGGAGGAGACCCGTGCGCCAGGGGACGACGATCGCCATCGTGGCCTTGCTCGTGCTGATCCTGGCGGCGGCCGTCGCCCAGTTCGTGCTGCGGCTCGGCCCCTAGGCCCGGGCGGGCACGGCCACCGGGCGCGGTGACGGCTCGGGCACCACCTTCACCACTGCGGCGACCATGCGGTAGGCGATCTCGGCCCCGCCGAGCTCGTCGGGCCGCATGAGGTTGGCCATGATCCGCAGCACCCACTCCATGAGCGTCCGACTGCGGAACCCGACGCGGGTCAGCTCGCGCATCACCGCCGGGTTGCCGATGGCGCGCACGAAGACCCGGGCGACCTTGTAGTAGAGGCCGAAGATCTCCTCGAGCCGCTCGGAATACCGGGCCAGCGCTGCGGGGTCGCCGGTGCGCAGGGCCTGGTCGAGCACGTCGGCGGCGATCCGGCCGGTTTCGTAGGCGAGGGAGATGCCCTCGCCGTTGAACGGGTTGACCGAGCCGAGGGCGTCGCCCGCGCTGAGCCAGTTGGGCCCGACCGCCGGCTTCACCGAGAACCCGGTGGGCAGCTTGCCGCCCGTCGGCGCGCCGCAGGAGGTCTCGGTCGAGATGCCCCAGCGCTTGGGCGCGGTCTCGCAGAACGCCTCCATGAGGTGGGAGGTGTTGATGTCCTTCCAGCCCGCGAAGGTCGACAGGAGCCCCACCCCGACGTTCACGGTGCCGTCGCCCACCGGGAAGATCCAGGCGTAGCCGGGCAGGGACTTGCCGTACCGGTCCCGGATGTCGAGGTGGGACTCGATCCAGGGCTCGTCGTGCAGCGGGCTGCGAAAGTAGCCCCGCACGGCCATGCCCAGCGGGTAGGTGCGGTCGCGGGCGGCGCCGAGCGCGCGGCCGAAGCGGGAGTTTGCGCCGTCGCACACCAGCACGTAGCGGGCCCGCACGACCTCGGTGGCACCGGACTCCTTGCGCGCCACCACGACGCCGCGCACCACGCCACCCTCGATCACCGGCTCGACGGCCTCGGTCGCGGGCCAGAAGGTCGCCCCGGCCTTCACCGCACGGTCGGCGACCATCTCGTCGAGCTCCCGCCGCCGCACGACGTAGCCGTACGGCGGGAAGTCGGGGTGGTCGGGCCACGCCAGCTCGAGGGTCACCCCGTGGGCGATCGAGCGGAGGCCGTCCATCCGCTGGTAGCCCGACAGCGGCTCCTCGAGGCCCATGTCCACCAGTTGCTTCACCGCCCGGGGGGTGAGCCCGTCGCCGCAGGTCTTCTCCCGGGGGAAGCGCTTCTTCTCCACGACCACCACGCGGTGGCCCCGCTCGGCCAGCCAGTAGGCCGCCGCGGAGCCCGCCGGGCCTCCGCCGACCACCAGCACGTCCCACTCGTCGGTGCGTCCGTCGGTCGCCTGGTCCATGCCCCCATGCTCGCAGGTCGCAGCGGTGCCGGAACCACCGGGGACCCCCCGGGGTCGCCGGCCGCACGAACCGGGTCCGGTCCCGGTCGGATCCCGGTCGGGTCCCGGGGTCGCTCGGATGACCCGATATGCCGTGGCCGCAACTAGCGTGGTAGGAAGCGCTGCACCACCGCTGTCCCGCCGGCCGACGGGGCGCCGGTGCGACGTGCAGGGCCCGCACGCTCGACAGCAACGGGAGGAATCGGCACCGTGCCCAACCTGCTGCCCGACTGGCTGCCGTGGATCCAGCCGGCTGGCCGGCTCATCTGGTCGACCCTCATGCTGGTCGTCGGGGTGCTGTTCATCCTGGTCCTGATGAAGCCGCCGTTGCTGAAGCGCCCGTTCCCGGACCGGGTGGGTTACGCGCTCTTCGCGATCGTCCCGATCCTCGCCTACGCGGTGGCCGTGCTGCTCCCCGACGAGGCCAGCCTCTGGGACTGGGAGCTCGACGCCATCATCGTCGACCTGGTGCTGGTGTTCCTCGTGGCGCACTCGCTGGCGATGGTCGCGAGCCGCCGGCCCCGGCCCGCCGACCACGTGGCGTCGTGGGCGGCCTGCTACGCGGGCGCGGTCGTCGCGTTCGCGCTGATGGCGCTCGCCTACGGCGTGGTACCCCACGAGTGGATGGAGTTCGCCAACGGCTACTTGCAGTGGGGCGAAACGTCGAGGTTCCTCTTCCAGTCGAGCCAGGACATGCTGATCTTCCCGTGGGCCTGGCCGTTCAACATGGACTACCCGGCGCTGCGCGACATCGTCGTCAGTGGCCTCTACGTCGTGATCCTCGGTCTCAACGTCGTGCTGTTCGTGAAGTGGCAGGCACGCAACACCGTGACCGAGACCGCAGCGCCCGACACCGCCCCCGTCAAGCGGTCCCGCTTCGGACGCCCGTTGCGCCGCGGCGCCGCGACGCCGGCCGCCGGGGGGGCTTGATCCCATGGCCCGCACCGACGCCAACCCGCCCATGCCCGACTTCGCGGTCGACTACCAGCTCCAAGAAGTCGACCCGTCGTACCTGACGGCGTCGGTGAAGCCCAAGCAGTTCCTCCACATCGACCAGGAGGAGTGCATCCTCTGTGAGGGATGCGTCGACATCTGCCCGTGGAAGTGCATCCACATGGTCTCCGTCTCGGCAATCGCCGAGTCGGTGGAGACCGAGCTCCCGGGCGAGGACCCGTGTGACCACGTCGCCTTCATCGTCGACGAGGACGTGTGCACGCGCTGCGCGTTGTGCGTCGATCGCTGCCCGACGGGCGTGATCGTGCTCGGCAAGATCACCACCGATGTCGCCAACGGCGACCCGCACGTACGGACCCCGCGGAACGGCTACGCCTACGGCGTGCGGTTCTAGGAATCGACCGAACACCTCAGGAGCGCGTTCGTGGCGAACGGCAATGGCAGCAACGGAGACGGCGGGCGCAAGCTGGCCGACGTCCTCGACAAGACCGACGAGACGATCCGGGGTTCCCAGGCGTGGAACTCCATCTTCCGGCCCGGGTCGGTGTACCGGCGCGGCTACACGGACAGCCCCCGGAACCGCTCGTACGTGATCATGAACAACGTGCTGTACCACCTCCACCCGGTGAAGGTGAAGCGGCACGCGGTCAAGGTCTCCTACACGCTGTGCCTCGGTGGCCTGTCGTTCTTCCTCTTCATCCTGCTCACGGTCACCGGCATCTTCCTGATGTTCTTCTACCGCCCGACCTCGGTGTCGGCCTGGGACGACGTGCGGACGCTCGAGACCGCAGTGACCTTCGGCTCACTGGTGCGCAACATGCACCGATGGGCCGCGCACCTCATGGTGCTGTCGGTCTTCCTGCACATGTGCCGCGTCTTCTACCACGGGGCCTACAAGGCGCCCCGTGAGTTCAACTGGGTCATCGGCGTGATCTTGCTCACGCTGACCCTGCTCCTGTCGTTCACCGGCTACCTGCTCCCGTGGGACCAGCTCGCGCTGTGGGCCGTCACCGTGGGAACCAACATGATGGGGTACACACCGGTGTTCGGAAGCAGTGTGAAATTCGTGCTGCTCGGGTCCAAGGAGATCGGGAACGACACCCTGCTCCGTTGGTACGTGCTGCACGTGCTCTTGCTGCCGTTCGTGACCGTGATCTTCATGGCCGTTCACTTCTGGCGAGTCCGGAAGGACGGCGGTATCTCGGGTCCGCTGTAGGCCGGGGAGGAGCGCAATGGCTGAGGTACCCGAACACCTGCTGCGCCGGTCGGCGGAGCGCCGCAAGGCGCTGGGCCTGCCGGGCGGAGACGACAGCGACGCCCCGGCGGCGGAGACGCCCGCGGCCCCCGTCGAGGGGGAGGCGGCGGCTGCCGCAGCCGCGTCGGCGGCGAGCAGCGAGTCGAGCGTGGGCGAGGACGCCGAGACCGCGAGCGGCACGAAGATCCCGGCCCATCTCCTCGAGCGGGCGAAGCGGCGCAAGGCCGCCGTCGCGGGTGGCGATGCCGGAGTGGCCGTGGGCGCAGCGGCTACCGCCACGGCCACCATCGCCCCGCCGAGCGCCGGGGTGAGCGGACCGGGTGGGCACACCCAGCGCCTGCTCACGGTGGTGAAGTCCGGATCGATCCAGCAGACCAAGGCCGACGCGCAGGACAAGGTCCACTTGTGGCCGCACCTGCTCGTCGTCGAGCTG
>JBJSXO010000106.1:0-18483 GCA_046086425.1 Actinomycetota bacterium
GCACGTCGTGGAGTGTCCACGACACCGTGGCGCTGGAAGCGCTCGAGAAGCCGGCGGTCGTGGTCGTCACCGAGGAGTTCGTGACGATCGCCAAGCGGATCGCGACCCTGAAGGGCCACGCGAGCCTGCGCACCCTGGTCCTGCCGTACCCGCTCGAGACCCGGCCCGACGCCGAGTGCCGGGCGATCGCGCACGAGTTCTACCCGCTGCTCCTCGATCTGCTCGGCGTGACGCGATGACGGCCGAACTGCACAGCGAACGCCTCGATGTCCCGGCCGATCCGCAGGAGTTCCAGGAGTACGCGCGCGCTGCGGGCTTCGCGGACGGACTGCCGCTGCTGCCCCCCACCGAGGCCGCAGTGCAGACCCTCCTTGCGGCGACGCCCCGCCCGGCCGATCACGTGCTGGGTGTGCTCGCGCCGGCGATGGTCGAGTGCACGGTGGAGAAGGTCGCGGTCAACGCGGCCATGGCCGGGGTCGAGCCGGGCGCGTTCGGCTACGTCGTCGCCGCCCTCGAGGCGATCATGGACCCGCCGATGAACTGGTCCGCCCTCGCGGCGACGACCTCCAGCGTCACCCCGGTGCTCCTCGTCAACGGCCCGCAGCGGCGCCGGTACGAGTTCGACATGGAGGCCGGCTGCATGGGGGGTGCGGCCGGGCGGGGATCGATGACCGTGGGCCGGGCCGTGCAGCTGTGCCTGCGCAACATCGGCGGGCAGAAGGTCGGCACGACGTCGAAGAGCGTCTTCGGGCAGCCCGCACGCGCCACCGGCCTGTGCTTCGCGGAATGGGAGGAGGAGTCGCCCTGGCCGTCCCTGGCGGAGCAACGCGGGTTCCGCTCCGACGACGAGGTCGTGACCGTGCACGGGGCCAAGGGGACGGTCCCCTTCGCCGACATCCACAACGACGATGCGCGCGATCTCCTGTATCTCGTCGCCAAGACGCTGGCGTTCCCCCTCGCCAACATGTTCCTGGGCGGCCAGGCCAGCCACGGCGAGACGGTGGTGTGCATCAACCCGGTCTGGGCCGCGCGGTTCGGGGCCGCGTTCCCCGCCATCGAGGACGTCCAGGCGTACCTGCAGGAGCACGCCTGGCAGCCCGCCGACCTCTGGCCCGCCGGCAACCGGGCCATCCTCGAAGCGCGCGGGCGCGTCGACGACCGCGGTCGTGTACACCTGGCCGCCGACCCGTCGCAGTGGATCGTCGTGGTGTGCGGCGGGCGAGGCAGCCTTCACGGCGTGGCGCTCACCAGCTGGGGCGAAACGAACTGCACCAGCGCTCGCGTCTTCCGCTGACCTTGCTGCTGCCGGCGCCGGCCGAGGCGAGGCCGGTCGGCGCGACGTTCCGGAGATGACGCGGCGGTGTCAGCGCCCCTTCGCGGGCTGCACCGACTGCGACACCGAGATGGTGACCGGAGCGCTGTCGATGCTGCGACCCGAGCCGTCGTAGGCGCGGGCGACGAGTCGGTATGTGCCCTTCGCCACGGTCGTGCTGTCCCACGGGAACAGCCAACCGTACGGGGTCGCCGTTGCCACGCCCAGGAGTCGATCCTTCAGTCGTTTCCCCGTGATCCGGAACTCGACCTTCGTGGTGAACCCGGTGGTCCCCGCCGCGAGCCACCGCAACCCGCTCACCACCGCACCGTTCACGGGATCGGCGATGGTGACCGACGCCGCGTTGTCGACCGTGACGCTCACGGGCATGCTGTCGGCCACAGCACCGGAACCACTCGACGCACGCACGTAGACGGAGTACGTCCCGTTGGGCACGCTGCTCGAGTCCCAGCCGGCCATCCATCCGTAGACGCCGAGGGTGCCCGAGGCGATCGGCCGATCGGTGAGGCCGTTCCCCGCGAGACGGAACTCGGTGCTGGCAACCAGACCGCGTGTGTCGGCGACCAGCCAGGTCGAGTTGGAGACCACCGCCCCGTCACTCGGACTGGCCATGTCGGCCTGCGGCAACATCGCGTCCATTCCCTGACGCAGCTGCGACGCGCTGACCACGCCCGGCTCGACCGGGACGAATCGGTAGGTGAACAGACCGGGGGCACTCTGGACGGTGAGAACGGGGCTCCCCTGCGGGGTGAGCTCGGCGGCGACCGCAGTACCGCCCCATCCGGCGACCCAGTTGCCGCCGGGCAGCCGTCGTGCCGAGCCGCAGCACGCCGAGCCCGGGACGCGCGAGTCGGCGACGTTCTCGATCACCGTCGCCGTCCTGGCCGTGAGGTCGATCGCGAAGCGGAGAGCACGCGGGGGCCGATTGAGCAAGGTGCCGTTGTCGTACACGGTCACGGTCCCGTCGGGCAGGAGGCGCGCGTCGTGCTGACCGCCGAACACGGGGCCTCCGCTCGAGTCGCCGACCACCGTCAGACTCGCCGGGGTCGACGAGCCGCCGATCTTCCAGTCGATGATCCCCGTGGAGTCCACGTGGTAGACGGCGTTGAGGTGACGGGCCGAGAAGATGAACCCACCCGCCCCGTCGGGCTCGACCGAGTTGATGTGGATGACGTCACTCGTGATCCCCGCTGCGATCCAGCTGGCCGACTCGGCGAGCGCGACGTGATTCCGCGTGCTCCAGGTGGAGATCTGATTGCCGGACGCGTCGAACTCGACGACCTCCGCGTCGATCGGGTTCACGCTCGTGGGGCCACCCCAGGGCGACTCGTCGACACAATCCCCCGGAACGGTCGGACAGCTGCGGGGGACGTACCGGACCGCGAGGTACGACCCGGAGACGGTTCGCTGGAGATCGTGATGATCGAGGGTCGAGCCGCCGATCGAACGGAGTAGCCGCCCGTCGAGGCCGCGGATCTTGTACGTGGAGTTCAGGGAGTAGCCACCGACGCCGGTGACCCACGCGATCTCCGGACCCGATCCCGTGTCCGGGAGGAACTTGACGTCCAGAGGCGTTCCCTGGGTCTCGCGCATCCACCAGACCGGTGTGCCGTTCGCGTCGAAGACAACCGTGTACTGCGCGGCGCTCACGCCGCTCAGCGACAGTCCCGGAGCTGCCGTGTACCACTGCGCCTGCGGGGTTCCCGACCGCGTTGCGGTCCATTGCGGGAAGTCGGCCGGGAGGCAGCGGGCGTAGTAGGTCGTCGATGCCCCACCGGACGTGATCGTCCAGATGAACTTCTCGTTCGGCCCGAGCGGGAGGTTCACGGTGACCAGCCCCGACTGCGCGGCACCACCGTCGACGGAGATCTCCGTGCCCGTCGGCATGTCGGCAGTCAGCGTCACGGTCCCGTTCGAGTCGGCGCAGCGCACGACGTAGTCGGTGACGGACGCAGCGAATGCCGGGGACAGTGCCGGAGTGGTCGACACGGTCGGCACGGCCGCAGTGCCGACAGGTGTCGTGCCTCGGCCCACGCCGGCCTGGGCCGCAGGCGCGGACACCACGCCGAGCAGCACCAGCAGCACGGACGCGACGAGAGGAATCGCACGCGACGCCGACTTCCGACGGATACCTGCCATTTCGTACCGCCCTACCGATCCTGCGCAACGAGCCCCGTGCCGCCTCTCGACAAAATGCCCGGTTTGCTCGTTCGTTGCGCGCTGCCTCGAAGACCTACGTCTTCCACCTTCTTACCCGCCCTGAGCTGGCACGCGTGGACGTAGTGACGACAGACACACAGCGTCGGTGGGAGCGCCCGGCACCCGAATTCACAACGTACGCACAACTCGGTCCCGGGGCCCTCAAGGCGGTCCCGGACGCGCCGATGCCCTCTGGGTCGGGATCGCCGTATCCCGTCCGCGGGCTCCCCCCGGGTCCGCGAGCTGCACGGCTCGAGAAGGAGCAACCAATGAGCACTCGTATGGAACGGCGGCAGTCCCGCCACCGCGTTCGTCGGGCCCGCTGGACCGGCATCGCGGTCGGCGCCGGGGCCAGCGTGGTCCTCGGCCTCGGGGCCGCCGGCGCGCTGCCCGGCGTGTCGATGGGCACCCCGCCCGCCGAGAGCCCCGCGACCACCGTCACCCTGCCCGCCCAGGCGCAGCCGGCCACTCCGGTCTCGCCGCAGGCCAAGGCGCCCGCGGTGACCCCGGGTTCGGTCGGCGCCGCGGCGTCCGCAGCCGGGGCCGGGAACGCGACCACGAACCCGGCGGGCACGGTGCCCGGGGCCGCCAACGCCGCGGCGAAGTCGGCCAACGCCGACAGCGCCGCAACCCCGGCGGCCCCCAGCTCCGGAGGGAGCCCGGCCACCCCGTTGGGCCCGTCCTCGACCGACACCGGCACCAGCCGGGCAGCCGCACAGGTCGGTAACCCCAACGCGCAGGCGGCGCTCGCGGCGTCGGCGGCCCGGGCGACCGCGGCGGGCACGCCGCGGAGCTCCCGTACGGGGCGCACCTCGCCGAACGGCCGTGCGTGGGCATGGGGTGCTGCACCTCGCGGCACCAACCAGCTCACGGTGAGCGGCTGCCTCGGTACGAGCGACCCGGTCACGGTCACGCCCGAGGTCTGCACCGGCATCGAGGGCAACCTCGCCGTGCACCTCGTCGTGCCTTCCTCGGGTGAGGCGATGACGTCGGGGTCGGTGTCCTTCACCCTCCCGTCGGGCATCACGCTCGACTCGCTCACCCCGACCACGAGCACCGGCTCCGAAGGGACCGGCGCCGGGACCTGCTCCTACAGCGGTTCGGTCACCGTGAGCAACGACGTGGTGACGATCTCCGGCATCACCTGCACCCAGGACGCCGGCTTCGTCTGGTACTTCGGTGCGACGGTCGGATCCGCTCCCGGGACCTACACCTTGTCGGGCGGGTACCGCACCGACGACCAGCCCCGCAGCGCCACCAACGTGTACCGGTGGCCGACGGAGCTGACGGTGACGGTGGCCTGAGCCCGTTCCCAGATCGGGGGCAACCACCGAGCGGCGGCAGAACCGGATTCGGTTCTGCCGCCGCTGGCGCGTCCGGGGTTCCGCGCTGCCGGCGGGCTCGGCTCAGGCCGCTGCGCTCCTGCAGCGGTTGGTCGTGAAGTCGGCGGCCCGCTTCTGCTTCACCGTGTAGTAGGTGCCGTCCGGGCAGGTGATCGTAGGGTTGACCTCGGTGAAGATCCCGTTGGGTGACTCGTAACCGGGAACCGTCCACACGTGCACCATGCTCGTGGTCACCTTGATCAACGAGCCCCCGACCGCTCGGCAGTCTTCCGGCGTCGCCTTGCCGTCGGCACCGAGCGGTGCCTCGATCACCCCGTTGCGGAAGACGACGCAGGTGTTGGTGTGGAAATGCCAATGGTCGTTGGGGCCGACGAACCCTTCCGGAGGCGCGGCCGCGCTGCCCACGAAGCTGAGCAGCATGAAGCCGGCCAGCGGTGCGTCGGGTGCCGTTCCGTCGAAGACGAGCATCGGCGTCATGGGCCCGTCGACACCTTGGACGACGTCTTCGGGAATGGCACGACCCATCGTTCCGTAGTGCGTACCGAGCCCCGGCGTGAACGGGCCGGCGCGCCGGTACCCCGCGGCTTCCGCCGCCGCGATGTTGGGATAGCGCGCGATCAGCGGGCTCAGCTGGTTGAGCTGCTGTGTCAGCGCGGTCTGCGATGCTGCGTCGAGCTTCACCGCGGGGGCAGTGCTGTGCTGGTGCCCGTTGGTCAGCTGCGAGAAGCCCTTGTCGTCGACCGCAGCCACGGTCGACGCACCGTGCGCGTGGACGTGCCCGTCGGCGGCAACGGTCCCGGCCGTGCCCTCGACGCCGTGCGACGCGTGCGCATGGTTCCGCGCGCTCGGCGACGCGATCGCTGCGGTGCCGAGCGCGACGACCGCGATCGGGACCACGGCCCACGCGAGCAGGGCACGCCGACTCCACCCTCGGCTCCAGCCCGGGCGCGCGAGGCAGAGCCCGGCGAGCCCGAGCAAGGTGACCTCGATCGTCACGGCGGCGAGGTCCACGAAGGCGGCCGCGTGGGGATGACCGGCGTGCTCGCCGAACGGCAGCCCCCAGGTGCGGCTCACCGCCCACACGCCGAGGAACGCCGCGGTGCTGAGCATCGTGAACCGCAGCAGTCCGCGTGACGGACGCGTGACGAGGAGCACTGCGGTGACGATCTGGACCCAGCCCACGACCGCGAACCCGATCCCCTCGGCGGTGGAGCTGTCCATATGCGACGGCACCATCGCCAGGTGGATGCCCCCCGCCGCCGCGGCGAGCGCGGCGAGCAGCCCGGTTGCGGCGATGCCGAGCGTGAACGCCGGTGGACCGGGATCGGCCGGCACGGTCGCCGGAGACGGAGCGGACGGGCCGGGCGAGGCCGGCGCGCCGAGCGCGGTGCGGTCGAGGACGTCGGTCACGGTTCCCCCCTGGACGGTGCCGTACCGCGTGAGTATGGCACCACGGCCCGGTGCCCGGTGGACGACGGGTGAGATCCGGCGGGCGGCCTACGGTGGGCCGCCATGAGCACCACGCCAGCCCCCCCGACGGTGCGGTACGCCATCATCGGGGCGGGGATGATGGGTCAGGAGCACCTGCGCAACCTCCTCACCGTGGACGGCGCCGAGGTGAGCGCGCTGGTCGATCCGCACGAGCGCTCGCTCACGGATGCCCTCGGCTGGCTCCCGGAGCCCGGTCGCGTGGCGACGTACGCCACGGTGGACGACCTCCTCGCCGACGACCGGTGTGACGCCGTGGTGATCGCCACGCCGAACCACACTCACGTCGAGGTCCTCGAGCGGGTCCTCGACACCGACCTGCACGTGCTGGTCGAGAAGCCACTGTGCACCACCGTGGCGGACTGCCGCCGGGTCATCGAACGCGCGCGTGGGCGGCGGGGGGTCGTGTGGGTCGGTCTCGAGTACCGGTACATGCCGCCGGTCGCCGAGGTGATCCGTGAGGCACAAGCGGGCACCGTCGGGCAGGTCCGCATGGTCGCGCTGCGCGAGCACCGCTTCCCGTTCCTCCCCAAGGTCGGCGACTGGAACCGCTTCAGCCGCAACACCGGCGGGACGCTGGTGGAGAAGTGCTGCCACTTCTTCGACCTCATGACCCACATCGTCGGTGAGCGCCCGGTCCGGGTCGCCGCGTCCGGCGCTCAGGACGTGAACCACCTCGACGAGGTGTACGACGGCGAGATCCCCGACATCCTGGACAACGCGTTCGTGATCGTCGACTTCCCCGGTGGCGCGCGCGCGTCGCTCGATCTCTGCATGTTCGCCGAGGGCAGCCGGCATCAGGAGGAGCTGGCGGTGGTCGGCGACCACGGCAAGCTCGAGGCCTTCCTCCCCGAATCGACCGTGCGCATCGGGAACCGCACCACTGGACGCGACGGGGTGAGCGAACGCACCGTGCACGATCCCCGGGTGCGCCACGAGGGGTTCCACCACGGGTCGAGCTACCTCGAGCATCTCGACTTCCTCGACGCGATCCGCTCGGGACGCCAGCCGGCGATCGGTCTCGACGACGGTCTGTGGTCGGTAGCGATCGGCGTCGCCGCCCAACGTTCGATCGCAGAACGCCGGGTGGTGGAGCTCGACGAGGTGCTCGCGGAGTCCGCCTGAGCACCACCGTGCGCGTGCACGACGGGAATCAACGGAACCGCAGGGAGCGTCGCCGACGGCGCCACACGAAGGAGGACGGCGATGGCGGGGTGCTCCACGCGGGGCCGCAAGGTCGTGCGGCCCGGTCACGAGGAGGAGTTCGCTGCCGCGTGGCGGGAGCCGGGGGCGTTCCCCGCCACGCTCGACCATCCGCCCACGGCCGAGCCGAGTCGGCCAACCCGAGTAGCGGATCTCCCCATCACCGGTGGTCAGTCCGGAACGGGAACTCCGGCGACGTCACCCGAGTCGCGCAGCACGAACACCGAGCACGGTGCGTGGTGAACGCAGCGTACGGCGACGGATCCCAGCATCCGGTGGTGCGCGCGGTTCGCGCCTTGATGGCCGACGACGAGGAGGTCGGCACCCTCGGCGCGCGCGACGAGGACCCGCCCCGGCTCGCCGACCTCCACCACGGCACGCACCTCGACATCGGTGTCGACCTCGCGGGCAAGACGCACTCCGGCGTCGGCGACTGCCACGGCGTCATCATGGAGCCGGGCCCGGGTCTCGGCACCGAGCCGCTCGAGGTACGGATAGTCGTACGAGTAGACGACCTCGAGCACCGCGTGCTGCTGCGCGGCGTGTGCCGCCGCCCACCGCACCGCACGGGCGCCATCGGCCGAGCCGTCGAAGCCGACCACGATGCGCCGGATCGGGATCATTGCACTCCCTCCACGATCAACAGGATGCCGAACGCGAAGAACAAGATGGCGGCACCGATCTTGATCACCCGCTCGGGCAGCCGGGCTCCGAGCTGCTGCCCGACGACGATCGCCAATGCGTCCGCAGCCACCATGCCGAGGGTGGAGCCGAGCCAGGTGCCCACCACCCCGTGGTCGGTGGCCAGGGTGATGGTCGCGAGCATCGTCTTGTCGCCGAGCTCGGCGAGGAAGAAGGCGACGGCGACCGTCCAGAACACCGAGCGGCCCCCGCGCTCGGCCCGGTCCTCGTCGGCGTCGTCGAGCTCGTCACCCCGGAGCGTCCACAGACCGAAGCCGATGAAGGCCACGCCACCGGCCACTGCGATCACGTGGGTCGGGAGCGCGACGCCGAGCACAGCACCCACGATCACGCTCACCAGGTGGACCACCGCAGTGGCGACAGTGATCGCAGCCAGGATCGTGAGCGCCCGGTAGCGCGCCGCAAACGTCATCGCCATGAGCTGGCTCTTGTCGCCCGACTCGGCGACGAAGATGATCCCGAAACTGATCAAGAACGCGCTCACGTGCCGCGCTCTCCGTCACGCGGCCCCGAGGGGAGCGGAGTGCCACGGCTCGTCACGGCCGCGCACTCTAGGGGCGGCAGGTGGGTGTACCGCGCCCGTGTGCTGCATCGGAACCGGGGTGATCCGATCGGGCAGGCTGGGGGCGTGACCGAAAGCGCGGAGCCGGAGGCGACACCCGCGAACGCACCGCCACGCAGGCGGCTGCCGCGCAACGTCTATGTGGTGTCGCTGGTGTCGTTCTTCCAGGACACCGCGTCGGAGATCCTCTATCCGATCCTGCCGTTCTTCGTGACCGGTGTGCTCGGAGCGCCCCCGGCGGTGCTCGGCGCGATCGAGGGCCTGGCCGACGGGATCGCGTCGGGTATGAAGGCGGTGTCGGGCCGGCTCGCCGACATCCGTCACCGCCGCCCGCTCGTCGCCACGGGGTACAGCATCTCCGCAGCGGGGAAGGTGGTGCTCGCTGCGGCCGTGGCCTGGCCGATAGTGCTGGTCGCCCGGGCGACCGACCGGGTCGGCAAGGGCCTCCGCGGACCTCCGCGGGACGCCATCATCGCCGACGAGACCACGCCGGCCAACCGGGGCCGGGCGTTCGGGTTCCACCGGGCGGCCGACACCGCCGGCGCCGTGGTGGGACCCCTCCTCGGCCTGGGCCTCTACGAGCTGCTTGGGCAGCGCTTCCGGCCGCTGCTGTGGATCGCGGTGATCCCCGCACTGCTCAGCGTCGTGCTGGTGTTCCTGATCCGGGAGCGCCCACACCCCGGCCTGCACGTCGAGCAGCCGTGGGTCGTGCGGGAGCTGCCGCGGCGGTACTGGCGCCTCATCTCCATCATGGGGCTGTTCGCGGTCGTGAACTTCCCCGACACGCTGCTGCTCCTGCGCGCCGACGAACTGGGCTTCGGCTTCGCCGGGGTCGTCGCCCTCTACGTCCTCTACAACCTCTCCTACGCGCTGCTGTCGTACCCAGCCGGCCACCTCTCCGATCGCCTCGACCGTCGGCGCGTGTACGTGGTCGGCATGGTCGTGTTCGCGGTGAGCTACGCCGGGTTCGGCCTGACCAGCACGGCTGACTGGCTGTGGGTGCTGTTCCCGCTCTACGGCGGGTACACCGCGCTGACCGACGGGGTGAGCCGGGCCTGGATCGCCGACCTCGTCCCGGGCACCAGCCGCGGCACGGCCCTCGGCATCCAAGCCGCAGTGTCCGGCGTCGGGCTCGTCGTGGCCGGCGTATGGGCCGGACTCGCCTGGAACGGCACCGGTCGGCTCCCCTTCCTCGTCGCCGCGGCGGTCGTCGGCGGCCTGGCGATCGTGCTCGCCGCCAGTCGCTCCGTCACCACCGGAGCCGGGGCGGCACCGGAGCCGTCGTGACCTGCGGGACCTGCCGGTGGTCGACCGGGCCGGTGAGGATGCCGAGGCGGGCCGTCGGCGTGGCCGACCCCGGGACGCTCAGCGCACCACGACCGTCGCGGTCCAGCGGTGGGCGGCGTCGCACCCCTCGTCGCCCGGCGGCGCGCACGGTGGGCGCACCGACTGCAGCGTGACCGTGCCCCGGGCGGTGGCGGCGAACACGCCGGCGCTCACCCCGATCGGCAGGGTCATCACGCCCGTGGTGCGGGGTTCCAGCACGCCTGCGGGTGTCGTCGTGATCGCGCCCCAACGCGCCTCGTCGACCGGCGCGTGGAGGAACACGGTGAGGACCTGTCCTACTGCAAGACACCACCGGCCACCGGCGTTGTCGTCCTCGAGCGTTGCGTCGGCATCGGGGCCGATGCCCGGCGGTGGCTTCGAGCAACCCGCATTGCGGCTCGACGAGCCACTCCCCGAACAGGCCGCGAGGAGCATCCCCGCAAGCAACGCAGCGACGAGCACGCTCACAACCCGACGGGGCACGGTGGTGTCCGTGAACGCCTCGGTCAGTACGAGATCACGCAGCTGCTGGTGGCGTTGCTCCACAGCGACTGCACGGGGAACGACCGGCCGTTGAGGCTCACGTAGGCCGACGCACCCTGCCCACTGCGGATCCAGGAGCACTTGTCACCGTTCTCGGCGCCGTTGGCGTCGAGCCAGCCGCTGTTGGGAAACGGGTCGGTGACCGTCTCGGCGTACTCGTGACCTTCGACGATGCTGACACCCTGCAGCACGGTCACCGATCCGCCCGATACGTAGTTCGCGCCACACGACGAGCCGGCATCCGGGATATACGGCAGGTTGGTGTAAGCGAGGTAGGTCCCGTTGTAGCTGGTGGAGCTGTGCCAGGCGCAGTAGGAGGAGCCGAAGCCCGCGGCATTGTTGTTGTGCGCCGTGGCCACGACCACCTGCGTGCGCGTCGGGTCCACGTTGTACTGCTTGGCGGCCTTGACCGCCTCCGCCGCGATCTGACCCTGGCTGGGCTTCTTCGGTGCGGCCACGGCGGTGTCGTTGAACACCCCCACGACGGGGTCGCTCGCGTTGTGGGTGACGTAGGTCGCGCCGGCCTGGCCGGCGCAGGTGCTCGAACCCGGCGCGACGCCGGAGCAGTACTGCGTGGTGGAGGTGCTCCAGGTGTCGCCGGCGCCGTGCAGGCTTCGGAGGAAGCTCTCGAGGTACGGAGCCACACCTGCCGGGTCGTTGTTGACCCACTGGCTGCCCCAGAACACGAGGAGGATCTGCGGGCCTCCGGCGGCGCTCACCACCGCGCCACCGCGGTAGGTGAGGGGGCTCGGGGTGCCCGTGCCGCCCGAGGGCGCGTTGCCGCGCATCTGGTGGACCACGTCGGGTCCTTCCTGGCCGGGTCCCCAGGCCGGTGGCCCACCGGTCCCGCCCGGTTGGGCGGCGGCACCCGTCGCCAGCACCCCTCCGAGCACGAACACGCCCAGGAGCCCGACGGAGCAGCGGCGCAAGAGTCTCGACATGCGCCTGGACGCTGACGCCGATGCCTGATCACGGCCCGCGCGGTCCGTCCGGAGGACTCGGGATCGGGCGAGGCGGCCAACGGCGACGATCTCGTCGAGCTGCGCGACGAGTTCCGGGGCTCCCGGGCTGGTTGCGTGGAGCGCGTCAGCCGTGCTCCATCTGTCGGCCGAACCAGTGGTAGCCGACCCCGCCCAGCAGGCACAGGCCGAGGCCCAGGACCAGGGCTTCCCACCGCAGGGCGGGGATCATCACGAGCACCGCGACCAGGCCGCCGAGGGGCAGGACCGGGACGCGTCCGATGGCGAGCGGTGAGCGGAACGGTCGCGGCTGGTCGGGAGCCCGGAAGCGCAGGATCACCACGGCCAGGTTCACTGCGATGAACACGAGGTAGACGGCCAGGTCGGTGACGCTGGCGATCAGGGTGAGGTCGCCGATGAGGGCGAACCCGGCGGCGACGAGCATCGACATGGCGATGGCCAGGCGGGGCGCACGGCTGCGGGGTCCGAGCCGGGTGAAGGCACTCGGCAGAGCCCCGGAGGTCGCCATTCCGTACTGCAGTCGGCTGGTCGCGGTGATGCACAACAGCGTGGTGTTGGTCGTAGCGATCAGGGCGATGACCGCCAGCACGTCGGCCCCGCTCCCGCCGAGCGCGTGGTCGATGACATCGGCAAGGGGACGCTCCGAGGCTGCGAGCGCCCCGGCGCCGATCACGCTGACCGCGGCGATGGCCACGCCGACGTAGAGCACCGTGGAGATGCCCAGCGCCAACAGGAGGGCCCGGGGCACGGTGCGGGTCGGGTCATTGGTCTCCTCGGCGAGCGTGATGACCTCGTCGAAGCCGATGAAGGCGAAGAACACCAGTGCCGCGGCCGCCAGCACGCCGCCGGCGCCTCCGGTCCCGTCGAGCAGGTCCACCTGGCCGACGTTCGGGACACCGATGACGATCACGTACAGGAGGCCGCCGACCTGCACCAGGCTCAACGCGACCGTCAGCCGTGCGGAGCGGCGGATCCCGGCGAACGCGACGGCACCCACCAGTGCCAACAGCACCACGCCGCCGGCAGTCGGGCCGATGTCGACGAACCGGCCCAGGTAGCAGCCGAACCCCAGCGACACGGCGGCCGCGGCGACGATGAGCCCCACGAACATGATCCAGCCCACGATGAACGCCACCCACGCCGGGAACGCGTGGCGCGCGTACTCGAACTCTGCCCCGGCCTTCGGGTACATCGAGGTCAGCTCGGCGTAGCTCAGCCCCGTCAGCACGCTCAGCCCGGCCGCCAGCACGAACCCCATCCAGGTCCGTGCCCCGGCGAGCGCGACCGCGTCACCGACGAGCACGTAGACGCCAGCGCCGACGATGATCCCGACCCCGCTGGCCGTGACCTGCCACAGACCGAGGGTGCGGTCGAGCCCCCCGTCCTGCGCCGACCCGGTGCCACCCACGACCCGATGATGTCAGCCCGACCGGTCGCGCCGCGGCGGGTCATGACCTCCCCTCGGCCGTCGGATGGTGCGAAATCTGTGCGAAACGGCGGGACCCGAGGGTCCCGCCGTCGCGTATCGGCCCGGAAAGCCTTGGTACTACTGCGGTCCCCCGAGATCGGGGCCCTGCGGATCAGATGTCGTAGTAGAGGTTGAACTCGTAGGGGTGCGGGCGCAGCCGGATCGCATCCACCTCGTTGACCCGCTTGTAGTCGACCCACGTCTCGATGAGGTCGTCGGTGAACACCCCGCCGACCTTCAGGAAGTCGTTGTCGGCCTCCAGGGCGTCGAGCGCCTGGTCGAGGCTCGCCGGCACCTGCGGGACGTTGGCCAGCTCCTCGGGCGGGAGGTCGTAGAGGTCACGGTCGACCGGCGCCGGCGGCTCGCTCCGGTTTTGGATGCCGTCGAGACCGGCGAGCAACATCGCCGAGAACGCGAGGTACGGGTTCGAGGTCGAGTCGGGGCACCGGAACTCGACGCGCTTGGCCTTCGGGCTCTGCGACGCGAGCGGGATGCGGCACGACGCCGACCGGTTGCGCTGGCTGTACACGAGGTTCACCGGCGCCTCGTACCCCGGGACCAGCCGCTTGAACGAGTTGGTCGTGGGGTTGGTGAACGCGATCACCGCGTGCGCGTGATGGAGCAGGCCGCCGATGTACCACCGGGCGATGTCGGACAGGCCGGCGTAGCCCTTCTCGTCGAAGAACAGCGGCTCGCCGCCCTTCCACAGGGACTGGTGGGTGTGCATGCCCGACCCGTTGTCCTGGAAGATCGGCTTGGGCATGAAGGTGAGGGACTTGCCGGCCTGCCAGGCCACGTTCTTCAGGACGTACTTGAACGTCATGAGCTGGTCGCCTTGGCGGAGCAGGGTGTCGAACTTCATGCCGATCTCGCCCTGACCACCCGACGCCACCTCGTGGTGGTGCAACTCGGTCTCGATGCCGACGGAGTGCAGTGCCAGCGTCATGTCGCCACGCAGGTCCTGGTAGTGGTCCATGGGCGGAACCGGGAAGTAGCCCTGCTTGGTCCGCGGCTTGTAGCCGAGGTTCGGACCCTCGTCGGCTCCGGTGTTCCACTCGCCCTCCACCGAGTTGACCTCGTAGAACGAGCCGTTCGGCTTGGTGGCGAAGCGCACGTCGTCGAAGACGAAGAACTCGGCCTCGGGACCGAAGTACGCGGTGTCGGCGATACCGGTGGACTTGAGGTAGTCCTCGGCCTTCCTGGCGACGTAGCGCGGGTCGCGGGAGTAGCTCTCGTGCGTGACCGGGTCGGCGACGAAGCAGTGGATCACCGCGGTCTTGTGCTTCATGAAGGGGTCGAGGTACGCGGTGTTCGGGTCGGTGATCAGCACCATGTCGGATTCCTGGATCTCCTGGAACCCGCGCACGGACGATCCGTCGAAACCGTGCCCCTCGGTGAAGTGATCCTCGCTGAGCACCGAGGCGGGGATGGTGACGTGCTGCATGATGCCGGGGAGGTCGGAGAAGCGCAGGTCCACGAACTCGCAACCTTCGTCCTTGACCAGCTTCAGCACGTCCTGCGGGGTGCGGCTCTCCACGTTCGGGGTCCTTTCGCGTCGTCCGCCAGTGGGTTCGGCGGAGCCTAGGTCTGGGGTGGGGCTGACGCTCGATGCGGGCGGGACCCATGGCCCGGACCGCACCCGACTCACCGGGGTCACCGGGGCCGCGTCGTCCCCGAGTGGTGACCTCAGGCTGCCGGAAGGCCGTTTCCCTGCTGTTGCCCCGATGTGAACGGAGTGTGAACTGGGTACCGGGCCTGGACGGGCCCGGAGGCGGTCTGCGTGGACCTGACACACTGGATCCATGCAGCAGCAGCTCGACTACGTGCTCCGGACGGTCGAGGAGCGCGGCGTGCGGTTCGTCCGCATGTGGTTCACCGACGTCCTCGGCCAGCTCAAGAGCTTCGCGATCACCCCGGCCGAGCTGGAGAACGCGCTCGAGGAGGGGATGACCTTCGACGGGTCGGCCATCGAGGGTTACAGCCGGGTCCAGGAGTCGGACATGCTCGCCGTGCCCGACCCCAACACTTTCGAGATCCTGCCCTGGCGGGGTGACGAGGCCCCCGTCGCGCGGATGTTCTGCGACATCCACCACCTCTCGGGTGAGCCGTTCGAGGGCGACCCCCGTCACGTGCTGCGCCGCAACCTCGAGAAGGCGCGTGAGAAGGGCTTCACGTTCTACGCCGGCCCGGAGATGGAGTTCTTCTACTTCGAGTCCGACGAGGCGCCGCCGGTGCCGCTCGATCGCGCCGGGTACTTCGACCTCACCGAGATGGACATGGCGAGCAGCCTGCGCCGTCAGACCATCCTCACGCTCGAGGCGATGGGGATCCCCTGCGAGTACAGCCATCACGAGATCGCGCCCAGCCAGCACGAGATCGACCTGCGCTATACCGACGCGCTGACGATGGCCGACAACGTCATGACGTTCCGGATCGTCGTGAAGGAGGTCGCCCGCGACCTCGGCGTGTACGCCACGTTCATGCCCAAGCCGATCTCCGGCGCCTTCGGTTCGGGGATGCATACGCACCTGTCGCTGTTCGAAGGCGACGTCAACGCGTTCCACGACCCTCAGGACCAGTACCTCCTCTCGAAGGTCGGGAAGTGCTTCATCGCCGGCCTCCTGCGCCACGCGCGCGAGATCACTGCGATCACCAACCAGACGGTCAACTCCTACAAGCGGCTCATCGTCGGCTACGAAGCGCCCGTCTACGTGTGCTGGGCCCGCAACAACCGCTCGGCACTGGTGCGCGTCCCCCTCCCCAAGCGAGGCAAGGAGAGTTCGACCCGCATCGAGTTCCGCTCCCCCGATCCGGCCTGCAATCCGTACCTTGCGTTCTCGCTGATGCTGGCTGCGGGCTTGAAGGGCGTGGAGGAGGGCTACGAGCTCCCGCCCGAGGCGACGAACAACATCTACGAGATGACGCCCGACGAACGCGCGGTCGAGGGCATCGGCCAGGTCCCGTCCTCCTTGTCGGAGGCCATCGACGCGATGGAGGGCTCCGAGCTCGTGGCCGAGGCCCTCGGGGAGCACGTGTTCGAGTACTTCATCCGCAACAAACGCGAGGAGTGGGCCGAGTACAAGGCCGAAGTCACCCCCTGGGAGACCGACCGGTACCTGGGCTCGCTCTAGGCCGCCCGCGACGATGACCACCGGACCGCTGCTCGTCTTCCCCGACCCACCGCCGCCGCTGCTCGCCCAGACCCTCGATCTCGGCGGGCACGCGTGGAAGGCGGTGGGCAACGCCTCGGTCGCCACGCAGCACGAGCCTCCCGACGGCTGGGCCGGCGCGATCGTGGTCGCCGACGACGACCCGGAAGGGGCGTTCGTGGTGTGCCGGTCGTTGCGCAAGCGTGACGCAGCCTTCACCCCGGTGCTGCTGCTGGTCGGCGGGGCCCAGCTCCACGAACTCGAGCACCGCGAGGACCTCTTCGACGACTTCTGCCTGTTGCCGTTCCACCCGACCGAGCTCGAGGCCCGGCTCCGGCACCTGATGTGGCGCACCGGACGGGGTGCCACGGCCGAGATCGTCGAGTACGGCGACCTCGTGCTGAACCTCGAGACCTACCAGGCCTCGCTGACGCACCGGCCGCTCGACCTCACCTACATGGAGTACGAGCTGCTGAAGTTCTTCGCCACCCATCCCGGCAAGGTGTTCACCCGCGAGCAACTGCTCTCACGGGTCTGGGGATACGAGTACTACGGCGGTGCGCGCACGGTGGACGTCCACGTGCGGCGGCTGCGCGCCAAGCTCGGCGAGGAGCACGCCAACCTGATCCATACCGTGCGCTCGGTGGGTTACCGCTTCGGGCAGACCCGGACCGGCTCGGGCTAGGCCTCGCCGACGGCTCGCTCGGTCGCATCCTCGCTCTCGAGCCACCCGAACACCGCGCTCCAGATCGCGCCACCGACCATCACGGCGACGGGGATCCCGAGCACCATCACCACCCCGAACACGATCGCTCCCGCCATGCCGCGACCCTAGTGCGTCCGGTCCGCGGGTCGGATCCGGAGCGCGGGACGCGCGCAACCCGTCAGCGTCGGAGGGCGCCTGCGGCGCGGGTGGTGCGGGCGGGCCAGGCCTCGGGGCGGTGGCCCTCGGCCCGGGTGACGGCGTTCCAGGTCGCAGCGGCAACCGCGGCGAACACCGCGTCGGACGCGCCCGGTGCCGTCGCGTCGTCGTCAGGGCGGCCCGGCGCGATCATCACGGTGACCGGTGGCATCTTCGCCGGCCGCACGATGCCGAACGAGCGGATGGTGAGGTCGAGCACCTCGCCGGACTCGGGATCGACCGCGAGGCCTTCGGTGCACACCCAGCCCAGCGCCATGTGGGCCGCCCCGATGCAGTACGAGCGCAACACCACGGCATCGAGCACCCGACCGACGTCGACCTGCACCTCGATGCCGGTCACCGCGCCGGTAGCGGCGTCGACGTGCACGCGCGCGTCGGCCGTTGCGCCCTCGGGCCCGGTGACCCGCACGTCGAGCGGCCCGTCGGACCCGACACCCGCGGCGTCGAGCGCGCCGGCGACCAGGATCGCCTCCTCCGCCCATCCCACGGCGCGCCCCGCACCCACCGGGGGACCGGCCACCGACACCGGCGTCCACTCCGCCTCGACGCCGACCGGCGTCCCGCCCACCGCGACACCGCCCGGCCCTCGCCCGGCGGAGGACCAGTCGGTGTTCGCCACCGCGCCCCGGATCCGCACGGTCTTGCCGTCGAGCCACGCGATGGCGGCGATCGGCGGACGCTTCGGCCCGAGCCGGATCGTGTCTTCGCGCGAATACACGACGCGCACGGCGCGACCGAGGTCGTCGGCGAGCGCACGCGCCACGACCGGGGCGAGGGAATTGGACTTGGCGCCGAACGCGCCGCCGTTGGCCAGGGGCGACGCCGGGTCCCCGCCGGGGACGCACCACGACGCATCGGGCTCCAGGTAGGCGGGCTCGACCCAGCTCGTCGCCAGGCGCACTGCGTGCGCGGGTGCGGCGACCACCGGGAAGGCCAGCGGCGGCTTCTCGCCCACCGTGGTACGCCGGCCCTGGATCTTCTCGGCTCGCGCCCGCGCGTCGGCCAGCGTGGCGCCCAGCACCCACCAGCGCCCGGCCACCTCGCGTGCGTCCACCGCCGCCGGGTCGACCCCGGGCGGGAGCGGCACCGCCACGAGCGCGTCGCGGGGTGCGGTATCGTCGGCGAATCCGGCCGCGCCGGTCGGCACGTCGGTGCCCACGTGCTGGGGACTCGCGCTCTCCTGCGCGCATTGGCGTTGCGCATCGTCGAACGACCGCGGGGGCGCCCCGTTGCGCGGCTCAGAATCGGCCGCGGCGGCGATCGCC